>NZ_JBHZPI010000024.1:0-99315 GCF_042788025.1 Paenarthrobacter sp. YIM B13468
TCACCCACCCAATCGTTTGGAACGAGTGGCTCAGTTTTCAACCGTCACAATGGCTCACTTTTCGACCGGCACCGACAGATTCTCTAGATACCTCTCCAGGTAATAAGGGCCTTGGGTGTTAGTTAGCAAATGAGCCAGTAGCCGCGCATAGGCACGGGGAGAAGCTTTCACGCGATTCTCCTGTATTTTGCGTAGGCGTGGAGGGCGACCAAGACCGGCCGGCATCATTCCAACGTATTCAACGGCCTTGTCGATACTTTGTGGGGCTTGCAGCACTTCAACCCATTCGGCGAGAGCGGATGCTTCCTCTTGATCGACAGTTCTCGGACGACCTTCGGCCCGTGCCGCAAAGTAGGGTTTCATCCAGTCGTTCCAGCTTTTTGATATCACTTCCTGCTTTGC
Organism: Paenarthrobacter sp. YIM B13468; assembly: GCF_042788025.1. Classification (NCBI taxonomy): domain Bacteria; kingdom Bacillati; phylum Actinomycetota; class Actinomycetes; order Micrococcales; family Micrococcaceae; genus Paenarthrobacter; species Paenarthrobacter sp. YIM B13468. The sequence goes on from NZ_JBHZPI010000024.1 coordinate 403, forward strand.
TTCTGTAAGCTGCTGTCGTATTGACCGGATCAGCCTTGCGCAGTATTCCGGTGTTGATGCGCGGGTTAGGTCCAGGATCCAGTCGAGTTTCGTGTGGGCTGACCACAGGCTGTGGATTGTGATTGAGGCGCATAGCGTGGCCAAGCGCAGCCGTGTGGCTTCGGGTAAGTCCTCCAACCATTGAACGGTTGCTAGGAGCTCTGGCTTGAGACCGTCGTCCAAAAGAGCTTGATCCATGCTGGTCGTCTGGATCAGAACTGTCCACGCAGATGCTGCCACGGGTGATGAATCCCATCTGAATAGCGGCAGCATGCGTGCGATGGTCCACCTAGGATCCGCGGTGTGGAGAAACCTCAGGTGACGCACCAAGACTGCCCATGCGCTCGATTTCTGTACGACATCAAAAGCACACATGGCCTCCAGCGCCTCGCGGCTTTCTTCTTCTATTCCGTTCCAGTCATCTTTGTGGAGTCGCCAGTCGTGGCGGATTGTTTCTATCCAGAAATCGGCCAAAAGTCCGTCGGCGCTATTCAGAGCCGTGCTGAATGGATCGGCCTTTGTGCTTGGTGAGAGGCCAAGTCTCGACCAAGTGCTGATGGCTAGCGCCCTGGCCTGGGGAAGGGCCGGCCATGGTGGTCCTGCTGTTTGATTGCCTGCTCGTGGACTCAGAAGTGAAGCAACATCCCTCCCGAATTCTTTTAGATCGAGAGATGAAACTGTGCTAATGATGCGTTCGGCGAGGACGACGTCCGCGGCGCTCCCGGCCCACCCCTGCATGATGCTAGCTATGAACATCCGTTGCGGAAGGGCATGATCCCAGAGCCGGAAACCATCATTGGGCCACCTGGAAACCACCGCAGCTACCTGTTGGGTGACTCCTGAGACATAACGATCTATGTACGAGGTGTTAGCCAGGTAACCGAGTATTTCATTTGCAGCTGCGGTGGCGTCAGAGTTTATTAGTTCGTGTAGATGCTCCTCGGACCATGGGTGCTCCTGCTCAACCTTTACCCACTTATACCCCCCGTCATTCTCATCGAGTTCTACATAAGGAGATTCTGCGAGATCCGGATAAGCTTCCTTCATGGCGGCAAGGGTATCTGCTGCCTTAGCTAGACTTGGGTCGAGTCTCACCAACCAAACCAGCAGATCATAGACTTCGTAGTCACGGTGGTGTCGCTCGGGTTGGGAACCCTTGAGCACAGCCCTGACGAGTCTCGATCTTGTGGATTGACTCGCTTGGGAGAGGGCGTCCCGAATAAGCCTTAGCGATTCGAAGCGGAGTAACGGATCGAAAAGGAGTCGTTGGTCTCTTTGATCAAGCAACCATTGGATTTTCTTGGTCTCGGTTACGTCGAGCCGATGGCGCCATCCAAATATGGCAAGGCGTCTAAGCAGAGGAACTCCGCTAGCAGCCCACCGGTTGAGGCTGCTCTCGAGTCCACGGTCTTGCGTGGCGATCAGGAACGAGGTGCACTCTCTAGCCAAATCAATGACTAAATCTGCAGTTTCGTCGATGCCGTTCTGTGGGGAGTCTTCTATCGAACGTCTCCCGAAAGTCCACGTGTCATAGTCAGAGCCGGACACTGAGCGATTTCTGAGGAAGAGGCCGCGGAGAGTGCTTTCAAGTATTCGCAGAAGCTCAGTTGCGCTAGAAGCTTCGGACGCGCGTTCTAAAAGCCTATCCTTGATTGAGTCGATCCATGAATAGCTCAATTCGACGACATATTCGGTACCGTCGCCCAGCCTGCGTGGTGTCGTCCGTGGTCGGGGCTTGAGCAGTTCTTCTAGGACGAACAGAACATCGGAGGTTGACAGGCTTTTGGCCTCGGCGAGCAGCATTGCCAAGCCCTCAAGTTTGTTGCCGGGATTAGTGGTTGGGGTATCTACAAGCCAGAATATCCATGGCGTTGACCAGTCACGGCGTTCAGGTACGTCAGTTATCTCTGCGCAGATGGCCGACCAGAGCGTGTGGCTTGGTGGCTGTGAAAGGTTATTCAGTAGGGAAAGTGCATATAGGGAGTCTGCGTCCGAGACTATGAAGTTCTTAGCGAACCAGTTGGCCAATGCTGATTGGCTCGCTGAGTATGCTGTTTGCGAAGCATCTGTGAGTCGTCGGAACGCGTTCTTGCTCACAATCCAGTCCAGCCAGTCACGGCCTGTGGCCGTCGCGCAGAACGCTCGTGCAAGGGCGTCGTCATCCAAGGCCTTTTCAAGCAAGTCATCTTCGTCTGGGATCCCGGTTGGCTGGTTGGCCGCCATTTCCCGGACACGTTCGTGCTTAAGTAAGAGACCGGAAGCTGCCCATTCTCCCCAGTCTTGAACTGCTGATAGCAGTTGCCTGTGTGAGTTGTCTGTGTCCGTATAGGAAACCGGGAGGATGCCTAAGCTGGTCCAGCGGGCATGGTCTGACACAGCTTCGGAAGTAAAGGCATAGCGCTTGGAGCCTGGCCGAAGACCTCTTGCCAAGTAGGAAAGTACTAGGTCTCTGTGGCTGTAGCCGATGAAGCACACGACGTACTGGTGAAACATTCTTTCCAGAAACCTTGCCGCCCAAGCATCGCTCAGATATCCGCGGCCAAAATCTTTGTCAGTAAGTACCAGTCTCAGCGGATTTTGATCCACTGAGCCATGTAGATAGACGATGCCGTCGAAGTCGTCGCCCATGGGCAACGCTGGCGCGCGGAACTCATCGAGCACGGTTCCCGCCTTTTCAACTGCAATTGACAGGAATCGGTCGTAGTTGGTGGTTACGATTTTCGGTGCTGGTCCTGCTGCTGCAAGCCTGCCGAGGGCTGCATGGAGCTCATTGCCTTCCTTAGCGCGCAAAATGTGTCGCTGGACCATTGTATGAACGTCCTGCTGGGGATCATCGTCGAGTTGGCCAAAGATGACATCTTCTGACCCTGCCGCGCTTGATATGTCGACTCCGAAGTCGTCGGCGACGTCAGTGAGAAGCCTTGTGAAGTTGGGAAGATTTGTGGGTGCCCCCATGGATACTCCCGCCCCGACAAAAAGGACCAACCGTCCGGCTTCATGAGCGTCCAGCAACTCTAAGGGAACGTCTACGCCGGAAAAGTGCATTGACCCTGCCTTATGCAGCCGTGAACGAAGTACTCCATGAGGAGAGCTTACGGAACCTTGTGCCCCGCGGGCGCACGGGCCGCCGGCGGTTTTGATTTCGGAGATGCTCCCGCAGACGTCCGCATCGAATAGCAGCGCACAGCCCGATCATCATTTTGGGGATCGTGCAGTTCCTAATTCGCCAGATCACTAGTGCAGGTCTATACCTCCCTGGCGGCGCCCGCCCAGCCTAGCGGAGTCGCTGACAGCAAAGGCGAGGACGCTTGGGAGATTCGCGCCCTACAGACCAGGTCTATGTGGTCCCACACCACGCCTGAGATGGTTATCAATGGGGATTGAAGTTGCTTCGGAAGGAGCCTTTGGCGGCGGCAGCCACCTCAAGCACTTACGTCCCGGTTAAGGATCCTTTGGCGCGTCCTATACGTTAGGTTTCATGGTCAACCGACGCGCCTCCGAGTCAAGGGTTTGCCACGTTCAGTCAAAGTGCGTCGTTACGATTTCTCAACGTTGAATTCACGGCTTTAGCGAGACTCTGGGAGGTCATGTCGATTCTTGTTGCTGCGTACGTGGGGCGGCGCCTGCCGCATCAGTGAGTGCGGGTACCTCTACGACCGTTCGGTGATGGTGACGGCGGTTGACTTAGGTGTTCGGCTAGGAGCTGCGACGGACGTGACGCTGCTCGTCTCCCTCTATGTGCCAGCTAAGCTGAGGAACGCCGATAAGGCATGACGGTGATGTGGCGGCAAGGATGATCGTCACTGCTCGTGGGAGGACAATTGAATGGCTCGAGCGACAGTTCAGGACGTCGCCAGGACTGCTGGTGTGTCCGTAGGGACGGTCTCGCGCGTCTTGAACGGGAGCCCGGCGGTCAGTGAGGCAGCCAAGGAAAAGGTCAACGCGGCCATTAGCCAGCTCAGCTACCGCCCTCTCGCCTCGGCAAGGGATCTCCGAAGAGACCGCACCATGCGGGTCCTGGCCCTAGCCAAGAATCTTGATTCGCTGGTGATCAGCGAAGTTTTCCGAGGTGTCGGGGACGCGGCCGCGGACAATGGCTACGTCAGCCTCATCGCGGCCACCGACGGAGACTTGGATCGCGAACAGCAACTCGTTGACATGCTGCGCAACGGCTCCGTGGACGGTTTAGTCATCTTCTCGCCAACCATGCCGGATGACGACGTCAACACCGTCGCAGAGCAACTCAGTGTCATCCAAGTCTGTGAAATTGTCGATGCCGAAGCTGCGTTCGGGGTGTCCATCGATGACCGTCATGCCGCCTACGACATCACCAAGCACCTGATCGACATGGGCGCCAAGAAGCTCGCAATGCTGGCCCACAGGGGTGCCCGCTCAGGCCGACTGCGGGAGGAAGGCTTCCGCCAGGCCCTCACGGAAGCGGGTTTGGAGCCGAACCACATCCTGTTCGGCGAAGGCAACTTCGGTTTTCACTCGGGCCGTGATCTCGCGAAGAAGCTCCTGGAAACAAAAGACCTCCCGGACGCGATCTTTTGCGGAACGGACGTGGTCGCCGCCGGCTGCGTCCGTGAGCTCACCGATGCTGGCCTAAAGGTGCCGGACGACATTGCGGTGGCAGGTTTCGATGACTCGGTCCAAGCGGAAATGTGCGTCCCGGAGCTGACCACGGTCCGCCAGCCGGCCTACGAGATGGGACGCGTGGCTTTCGCCGAGCTCCTGGAGCGGATGACCGTCGAGGGCTCTCATCGCAAGGGAAGAACCTTCCTCCCGCACGAACTGGTCATACGGGACTCCACTAAATAAAGAGGGTTGACAGCCTGGCGTGGTCCCTGTCACACTATTTTGGAATCGATTCCACGGCCGCAAGGCCGTTTTTCAAGAGCACTTTTGGAATCGATTCCACAAATCAACCAAAGCACCCGGCAATGAAGCCAGGCTCAGGACGCGCAACAGCCAAAGCGCACCCTGAACCACCCATCCCCACAGTCACCAAAGGAGCCACTTGTGGACTTGAACCGACCTGCTCTCCCGCTCCAGAACAAACCCCGCAAAGCCGTCGCCGCGACCGCCATAGCAACAGCCCTCCTCCTCAGCGCGTGCGGCGGGGGAGCAGCGCCCCAAGGTGCGGAGCAAGCGGCAGCTGCCGATCCGTCGGCGGGCGCTAATGCCAGCGGCGCCGTCAACATCTGCGGCGTCAAGGACGCGAGCGGTATCTACAAGGGCACGGCGGAAGCGTTCACCAAGGCGAACGGCAAGGTAACGGTCAAGTACACGGAGATCGGCGCCACCACGGATGAAGCCCGCACGCAGATCGTGCAGCGGCTCGAAGGCAAGTCCACCGAGTGCGACCTCTTCCTCACGGACGTCATCTGGACCTCCGAGTTCGCCTCCCAAGGCTGGCTGCTGGACCAGACCAAGCTAGTGGAGGCCAACAAGGACCGGCTCATTCCCTCCACTGTGGAAACCACCAAGTACCAAGACAAGTACTGGGCCTCACCGTTCTTCACCAACGCCGGGCTGATCTACTACCAGAAGGACAAGGTAGCCAAGCCCGAGACCTGGCAGCAGCTCTACGCCGAAGCAGCCAAAGCTCCCGGCAATGGATTCGTCTACCAGGGCAAGCAGTACGAGGGGCTCACGGTGAACTTCCTCGAAATGCTCTACAGCGCAGGGGGCGAAGTCCTCGACGACCAAGGCGACGTAAAAATCGACTCCAAGGAAACCCGCGAAGTCCTGGACTTCATGAGCAAGGGCCTGAAAGACGGCTCGGCCGATCGCGCCGTCCTGACCTACAACGAAGACCCCGCCCGACTCGCCTACGAGTCCGGCGACTTCGGCTACCAGCGCAACTGGCCGCACGTGTACCGTCTGCTCAACGCCACCCCGCTGGCTGGGAGCTTCGGCGTCGCGCCGCTGCCGGCATGGGAAGGCGGCAAGGCCTCGGGCGTGCTCGGCGGCTGGAACCTGGCCATCTCCGCGCACTCCACCAACCAGGCTGGGGCTGTCGCGTTCATCGACTTCGCCACCACTCCGGACTGGCAGAAGCACGTGGCCATGGACTACTCGCAGGCACCCGTGAACGAAGCTGCCTACTCTGACGCGGCGGTACTGCAGAAGATGCCGTTCGCCACGGAACTGCTCGCCTCCGTGAAGGGCGCCAAGCCGCGCCCGATCTCCCCGGTCTACCCGCAGATCTCACAGGCGATCTACAAGAACGTCTACGCCGTCCTCTCCGGCACCGCCTCCACCGAGGACGCAGTGAAGAGCATGGCCGACGAAATCACGGCAGCTAAGGGGAGCTTCTAGTCATGGCACTCAGAGCGATCTCGCCAAGCCGCGTCAGCGGCCGGGACCGGGCCGAGCGGCGGCTCTCCTTCCGCATGACCGCGCCGTCGCTGATCCTCATGGCCCTCGTGGCGGCGGTCCCCATCGGCTACGCGATCTGGCTCTCGCTGAACCAGTACAGCGTCCGCACCGCCGGCCTGTCCCGTTTTGTCGGACTGGAAAACTACATCAACGCCCTGGCAAGCCAAGAGTGGTGGGCCGCCTTCGGCCAGACATTCCTTTTCGCGGGCCTCTCGGTCAGCCTGGAACTCATCCTCGGCACGGCCATGGCGCTCCTGCTCAACCTCGCGTTCAAGGGCCGCGCGGTGCTCCGAACGGTCGTTCTGCTGCCGTACGCGATCATCACCGTGGTCAGCGCCATCACCTGGCAGACGATGTTCCAGCCCAACATGGGCCTGGTCACCAACGTCCTCTCCGCGCTGGGGCTGCCGGGCGGCGACGTCGTTTGGCTCGGCGAGCACGGCTACGCCATGGCCGTGATCGTAATGGCCGACGTCTGGAAGACAACACCGTTCGCGGCGCTCATTATCCTCGCCGGTCTGCAGGTCATCTCCGCCGAAACGTACGAGGCCGCCGAACTCGACGGTGCCAGCAAATGGCAGACGTTCATCAACATCACCCTGCCGCTCCTGCGTCCGGCGATCGTCCTCGCGGCGATCTTCCGCACCATGGACGCCCTCCGCGTCTTCGACCTCCCGTTCGTGCTCACCCGCGGCGCCAACGGCACCGAATCCATGTCCATGCTCGCCTACACGCAACTCCGCGAAAACCGGCTGGTAGGCGAAGGCTCGGCGCTGTCCATCCTGACCTTCCTCACCGTCATGGTGGTCTCGGTCATCTACGTCCGCTTCGCCGGCGGCAACATCCGCGACGTCGCCAAGGAGGACCAATGAGCACGCTGACTGCAGAACGCCCGACGGCGGCACTCACCACCGGGACCAAGGCGCCGAAGCGTGGGCTCAGGGGCGAAGCGAAACTGCACCCCTTGGTGTGGGTGTTCGTGGCGGCCGTCATGGCCTTCTCGCTCATCCCTTTCTACTGGCTGGTCAACACCTCCCTGAAAGCGGGCGCCAGCCTGTCCAAAGGTGAGCTCTTCCCAAGCCAGCCGACCCTCGAGAACTATCTGGTGGTCTTCCAGAACCCCGAATTCCTCCTGGCCCTGCGCAATTCGGTGATTATCGCCGTCGTAACTACAACAGTGGCGCTGGTGTTCGCGTCCTTCGCCGCCTACGCGCTGGCGCGGCTCAAGATGCGCCGCAAGGCGATGATCCTGACGCTCATCCTCTCGGTCACCACGTTCCCGGCCATCGCCATCGCGGCCCCGATGTTCTCCATCTGGCGCGAAATCGGCCTGTACGACACATTGCTGGGCCTCATCATCCCAAAGCTGACGTTCGCGCTGCCGCTGGCGATTTACACGCTGACGTCGTTCTTCAAGGAGATCCCGCGTGAGCTCGAGGAATCCGCGTACATGGATGGCGCTACTCCGTTTGTCGCCTTCCGCAAGGTTATCCTGCCGCTGGCGGTCCCAGGCCTCGCCACGACGGCGATCCTGGTGTTCATCTCGGTCTGGAACGAGTTCCTCCTGGCCGTCACGCTGACCACGTCGCCGGAAGCCCGTCCAGTGCCGGTCGCGATTGCCTTCTTCAGCGGCACCAGCGAGTTCGACCAACCACTGGGCACCATCAGCGCCGCGTCGGTGATCATCACCGTCCCGCTGGTGATTCTCGTGCTGTTGTGCCAAAAGCGCATCGTGTCCGGGATGACCGCGGGCGCGGTCAAAGGCTAACCCCAAACCGCCAAAGAACCCCATAAAGAACAGGAACAAAGTGAGCATTCAACAGCAGGACCCGTCCGCGACCCTCAAGGTGGGAGTTGTGGGCATCGGTTGGGCCGGCCAGCAGCACCTCAAGGCGTACAGCAAGATTCCCGGCGTCGAAATTATCGCCGTCGCCGGGATGGAAGCGGAACTCCTCGCCCAGATGAAAGAGGAGTACAGCATCCCGCACGCGTTCGCCCGCTGGGAGGACATGATCGAGCTCCAAGATCTCGACGCCGTCAGCGTCGCCGTGCCCACCTTCCTCCATGCGCCGATCGCGATTGCCTCGCTTGAACGAGGACTGCATGTGCTGAGCGAAAAGCCTTTGGCGCGCAACGCCGTCGAAGGTCAACAAATGGTGGACGCCGCCCGCAAGGCGGGCCGCGTCCTGGACGTCGCGTTCAACCACCGCCGTCGCGGCGACATCCAGGCGCTCAAGGAAGTGATCGACGCCGGCACGCTGGGCCGTCCGTACTACGCCAAGGCGTCGTGGCTCCGCCGCCAGGGCATTCCGATGCTGGGTAGTTGGTTCACTAATCCTGAACTCGCCGGTGGTGGTCCGCTGGCAGATATCGGCGTGCACGTCCTGGACTACTCGCTGCACCTCCTGGGCGAACCCAAGGTCCTGGCCGTCTCGGCGTCGACGCATTCCGAACTCGGCCCGCGCGGCCTCGGCGGCAACGCACGCTACACAGCCTCGAACTCCAGCCATAAATTTGAAGTGGAAGACTTCGCATCAGCGTTCATCCGGCTGGAAGGGGGTGGAACCCTGATCCTGGAAGCGGGATGGGCCACGTACCGCGACGAGCGGGACCTCATGGACTTCACCGTTTACGGCACCGACGGCGGAGCGGACTTGCGCTCTGTCGGCGCCTCCGAGAACCCTGTGGCTGACGTCCACGTCTTCACGGAGAAGGACGGCGAAAACGCCGACTTCGAAGTGGTGGCCGAACCCGGGCGAGCCCACCAGGCCGTCGTCGACGACTTTGTCGCTGCTATACGCGGCGGTGAGACCGTGTGGGGAAGCCACGACGGGTCCCTCGCCCTCAGCCGTGCACTGGTCCTTGATGCTTGCTACAAGTCCGCCCTCGAACAACGTGAAGTGGTGCTCTGAAATGTCTGATTCAAAACTCAAGATTGTTGTCTGGAATGAGGCCGTCCACGAGGCCCGCAACGAGCCCGCGACGATCGGCGACATGTACCCGGAGGGGATCCACGGCGCCATTGCCGCCGGACTCCGCGGCTTCTACCCGGACTCCGAAATCACCACGGCAACTTTGGCCGATCCCGAGCATGGGCTCTCCGAGGAAGTCCTTGCACAGACTGACGTTTTGCTGTGGTGGGGGCACATTGCGCATGAGGAAGTCTCTGATGAAGTGGTGGAGCGCGTGCAGCGCCACGTGCTGGGAGGCATGGGCTTGGTGGTGCTGCACTCCGGGCACTTCGCCAAGATCTTCATTCGCTTGTTGGGGACCACCTGCTCCCTGAAGTGGCGCAACGAGGGCGAACGTGAGCTCGTGTGGACGGTCAAGCCTTCCCACCCGATCGCAGCTGGCATCGAGAGCCCCATCGTCATTCCCAAGCAGGAAATGTACGGCGAACTGTTCGATATTCCGGAACCCGATGACCTGATCTTCATCAGCTCGTTTGAAGGTGGCGAGGTGTTCCGCTCAGGCGTGACGTTCTCCCGCGGTAAGGGCCGGATCTTCTACTTCAGCCCCGGCGATCAGGAGTACCCGGTGTACCACCAGCCGCAGATCCAGAAGGTCATAGCCAACGGCGTCGGTTGGGTTGCCCAGCCGGGTGTCTTCCGTGAGACGCCCGAGGTCTCCAACCCTGCCCGGGGCTGGTTCGAGGCTTAAGCCCTTCTTCCGCATTCACTTCAAGGAGCACGCATGACCACTTCCACTCTTCCCTCTGGCCGTCCTTTGGGTGTTGCCGCGATCGGTTATGCCTTTATGGGGAAGGCCCATTCGAATGCGTGGCGGAATGTGGCCAGCTTCTTCGACGTCCCGGCCTTCGAGCAGAAAGTGCTCGTGGGCCGGGACGATGAAGCCGTGGCAGAAGCGGCAGCCAAGTACGGCTGGGCCGAATCCGCTGCCGACTGGCGATCCGTGATTGAGCGAGACGACATCGATGTGGTGGACATTTGCGCCCCGGGCTGGATGCACGCGGAAATCGCCATCGCAGCTTTGGAAGCAGGAAAACATGTGCTCGTGGAGAAGCCGCTCGCTAACACTTTGGGTGAGGCTGAGTTGATGGCATCCGCGGCCGCCTCGGCTCGGGCTCGCGGAGTGCGGTCCATGATCGGGTTCAACTACCGTCGCGTTCCGGCGCTCGCACTGGCCCGGCAGTTGATTGCCGAAGGTCGTCTCGGAACCGTCCGGCACGTGCGTGCCGCCTACCTCCAGGACTGGCTTTCCGACGTCGAAGCCCCCATGAGTTGGCGGCTGCGGAAGGAAACCGCGGGCTCCGGAGCGTTGGGCGATATTGCCTCACACGCCATCGACCAGGTCCAGCATCTCACCGGGCAAACCGTCACTGAGGTGACCGGAACGCTGAGGACTTTTGTTGCCGAGCGTCCCGGTCCCAGCGGTCTTGAGAAAGTGACAGTCGACGACGCCGCCTGGGCCACGCTTGGAATGACAGGGAACATCAGCGCGTCGGTGGAAGCGTCGCGGGTTGCCACGGGCCAGAAGAACTCGCTCAAGCTCGAAATCTACGGCTCACTCGGCTCCCTGACGTTTGACCTTGAGAGCCTGAATGAGCTGAACTTCCTGGACGCCAGCCTCCCGGTGCGGGAACAGGGGTTCCGGCGGATACTCGTGAATGAGCCGGAGCACCCTTACCTTGAAGTGTGGTGGCCACAGGGTCACATCATCGGCTGGGAACACACGTTCACGCACCAGATCCGCGATTTCCTGTGTGCCATCCGCGTAGGTGAGGCGCCGTCGCCATCGTTCGACGACGGGCTGCAGATCCAGCGGGTGCTGGCCGCCGTCGAGGAGTCGGCGCGGAACAGGAGTGTGGTGACGGAGGTTCCGGCGTTGGATTTGGGGGCGAAATCAACTCCCGAGATGCCTCTGCAGCCGGAGTTATCTAGAGAGGCCGGGGTTGACGCCGGCCCCAGACGAGAGACGGGCGCCCCTAACTGGGAGCGTTTGCACTGAGACAGCAGCGAGCTCCTAAGCTGTCCACTCATCGGGTATGTGCGTCCCACATGTGCACGCACAACGACACAGATTGCTTGGCCAGATGACCTGCTTAAAATCAGTCTAAACAAGCCTTAGACATGTTTTATTAAGCCCACTGTCCTTGTCCTTGGCCGATGGCTGACCCGTGGCTGAGCTGCAGTTCAGGCTGCCCGGTGGATTGGTTAGGCGTGCCCGCCCGCCTCCAAATCCGCCCCCACGGCCGCACCAAATGCGTCCGTCTCAGAGAGTGACGACGGATCGTTTGGCGAGGCCTGATCAATCCGGGCGATGAACTTGCTCAGCCACTCGATGGCGGGAGCGACATCAGGTACTACGTCGTCAAGGCCCTCGGCGGCCTCCGCGTAGAGGGTTGCCCAGTCCGCGCCCTCGACAACTGATGGAGGCCAGGCATGAGCCCTTCGGTAGTCAAACAGACGCACACAAGTGGCCCGGACCAACGCAAGGTCAAGCTGCTCGCGGGCGCCTAGGAGTTGCAGGTCTACGAGGTCGCGGGCGCGGTCGCTGCCGGACACAGTGGATGCGTGTATTTTTTGAGCGATCTGGTGGTCTGCGGGCATTAGTGCCACCGGGGCTGGAGCGGGGAGACCCACGGAGGTGAACATTGCGCTGATGCTGGGTGCCAGGGCGAACTCGGGAGCGTCAGCATCACCGATCTCGTTGTGACCGAGTTCGAAGGGCACTGTGCACCACGGCTTCCCCTCGTAGTCGATCTTCACATCGAATGGCTTCATCACGTATGGGGCGGGAATTCCCTTGGGTTTCGGGGCCGTTCGTTCGACCAAACGTCCAGTAAAGCCACTCCACCCTTTCCGAAGACGCTCTTCGAAGTCGGCGCGGAATGTCGCTAGGCCTCCTGAACGGGCGGCATCAAGATCGCGGGTGAACCTTGTGCTGGAGCCGTATCGCAGCGCCATCGCGCTACCCCCTTTCACCGCACCCTCGGGAAGCATTTGTCCGATCACGACCAGAGCCATCGTCGTCCGCCGGCGAAGGGCGGGGGCTTCGTCTACCTCTAAATTCTTCATTCTTTGGTTAAGGGCGGCGAGGTTACGCGGAGGGTTGTCATAACTCATGCGGCGAGCTCCTTGCGCACACGGTTCCACTCCGCCGTAGTCAGCAGTCCCTCACCGCGAGCCTTGACTGCTGCGTCTCGCAGTCGCGTGTTGGGGACCCGGCCAAGGCATTCGATGAGGGCTTCGCTGAGCTGTTGGGCGCGGATCCCGCGGTAGCGTGTAACATTCGTGCCGGCCTGCCCCTGGGTGACCTTCACATATGCGGGCATTGCGCGGCGGACACGACGGCCAGTTCCCACGGAGATCTTCGTAGGATTCACGTCCCCCAGGCCGAGTAGGGCGAGGACGGATTCTCCGCGAAGGTAGGCGTCGTCTCCTGCGCGCAAGGTCGCTTCGGCGAACTGATCATCGTCGGTCGGCGGGATGTCAGTCATTCGGTAGAGACCGTATCCGACGTGCTCGAGGCCGCCCCGGGCTGTGAGCTTTGGCAATTCTACGGCGGGCACGCCAGCGCCCACTGCATCCGCGGTGGTGACATAGCCATGGTTGTCGTAGGCGATCCCGCGCAGTACGTCTCGGTAGGTTGTCCTCATGTCAAAATTCTACCGCGAGGGGTATTGTTTTGCCATCTCTTGGGGTGACTGGTGCGGTCAAAACTATACCGAAACCAGTATTGTCTTGACATCGCGCACTGGGGTCCGTGGTCACCTGCAGAGACAGGCCATGACTATGCGCCCTGCCTTCAGTCCGCGCCGACAGCCGCCACAAACGCACCGTCCCCGCGTAAGAAATTGGGGCTGTCACTGGTTAGTGGCAGCGACGATCAATTTCTGACAGGAGCGAGCACCGGATTCATGTCGGGCTAACAAGTCGCTGGGTACTGGAGGTGACTCAGTGGATCATGACTGCCGAGCCACGAGCCGGCGCTTCACGTGGATTGCCCCTACCTCAGTTCGGGGTTGCCGGAAGCATGCTGATGAATCCTGCCCCGCCTGGCAAGCCAGAAGTACAAGGTAACAAAAGTGATCAGTCCCAAAAGGGGCCCCGCCCGGACCGCGATATCGGATCCGTGGATGAGGATGGCAGCCGCGCCGAAGGTAGAGCTCAGCAGTCCCAGTGTGGCGCTATCCGTTCCGGGTTCAGCCTGGGCCTTGTGCTCTGCGCGCCCATGGAATCGCTGCAGAATGAGTAGCAGGACAAAGGCGGCACCGGCGATGAGCGGCCAGGGCCATTCGGTGATCACCACAACCGCCAGCGTTCCGCCATACGCGGCGGGCACCGCCATCCAGTAGTTCGCCTTTTTGCTGGACTTCGCTGTCATTGATTTCCCCCAAAATCGTTCGACGACGAGGAGTCCAAAGTAACATATTCAAATCGTTGGACAAATTAACTACCCGGCGCACAACTCTTCCCGTAAGGTCCCTTGGATGGGGAAAACAAGATCATGGCCGGTGCCAGCGGGACTTACGATCACCGCCGTCGTGCTTTCCGCCACGGTCGGGTGCGCAGTGCCGGGGACGGTGGCGTCAACGTCAACCAGCCCCTCTCAGAAGCCAACCGCCGCTTGCCCGAGCGCAGGCACAGAACCACGGACGGACAGTAATTGTGCGCAGTACGACGGCGAAGCGGCCATGGCAGGGAACGAAACCTACCGTCAACGCAGGAAATTGACCCCGGAAATGCTCGCACAGCTTGACGCGCACGTCGGTCCCGCGCGCAAAGCGCTGGATGCGCTCACGAGGCCCGCAAACGCGGACGACGTCGAGACCGCGTTCACAGCCCTAAGCCTCAACGAAGTACAGACGGACGACGGCGGCAACGGCGTCAGGTTCGGGGTCACAGTACCAAGCGGAGGCTGTCTGTACGGGTATGTTCCGCTCACGGGCCCCGTCACAGTGGAGACCGGTGGGAGCATCATGGACGGCGGTTGCCTGGAGATGTTCGGGCACTAACTAGGGACCCGCACTTCTAGAGCGCGAAGGATAGACTCACGCCACCCTCTCCGACGGCTCGGCACCCCGGGCTTCCCGCCGAAGTGTGGCGCGCCTGGCATAACGTCCCATGCGTCATGTGTTCGGTTGCGCGTAGGCTTTCTCCATGGCTCGGACAGCTCGTGAACGCATTGATGGCGATACCGGTTCTTCTGAAGTTCTTGCAGCCTTGGTGGAAGCCTTGACGTTGGTGGGGCCGTTTGAGGTTGAGGAAAAGCAGACGTCGTTCCACGTCGTGAACGGCCGCGCATTTCTTGGTATCCATCCGCGTAAGGGCGGTCTTCTGGTCAACGTGGTTCTGGACCATGCCCTGGAAACGGATCGTTTGCATCGGTCGGAGCAGGTCTCTGCTTCCCGATGGCATCACGAGTTCTTGCTGGGCTCACCGCGAGATCTCGATGCCGAGTTCCTGGGCTGGGTCAAAGCGGCCTATGGGCTGACCGTGACAGTGAAGTAGCGTCCAGACGGCGTACAGCCCAGCTACCACCTAGACCCCCTTGAACCAGCACCTAGGTGGTCCCTAACACCACCTAATTTTGGCCCTTTCGCCACCTAGTTCCAGTTTTTCGCGGCAGGTCAGTTCAGCGCGCCCATAGTGTCCTTCTCAAGGACGAGCCCTCGAGCAAGCATCGGGGGCCGCCCACAGGAACGTGCACAACTATTGGGGGTTGGGTAATTGACGCTGAACGAACAACAGACCACTGCCGCGGCGGTAGATCAGTGGATCACGGGGATCCCCGGGCGAATTCCCGGATGCACAATTTTTGTTGAGAATTCCGAGCATGTGCCGTACGCGAAGGAGCTGGCCGGTGAGGAATGCGTTGTTCTTGTCCTGAACGGTGATGCGGACGATGAACGACTTGTTCCGGTGTCCGGGACTTTCGATGTTTCCGGGGAAGAGCTCCTGGTGGACGGCACGCTCAGCCTGGAGATTCAGGACTACGTAGCCATTCCCTTCGTGAATCTTGTGGGGGTCACGCTTGTCCGCATCACCTCCGATGATGACTGGCTGGCATTCTTCGACGACGCCGACGAAGCCCGCCGTTCGGGCCACTTTATTCGGCAGCTCATCGAGGTCAATGCAGTCTTGGCAGAACGCGGATTGTTGGCCGGACAAAGCTCCCAACATCTTGCGAGGCTGCACATTGCGGCCGACGGAACAGTCCTCAGCGGTCCGTACGGCGCTAAGATCGGCCGAATCGGCGATCCCTTTCACGATCTCCAAAGAAAATCGCTCGCGCTTCAGCCCGAGGCTGTGGTTGCTTCGATACGCGACCCCCGGAGCGTTCGCGACTCGCTGGCAACCAGGCCATGGATTCCGCGCTACCTTGCAGCATTGGATGCCTGGAAGTTCATACCCCGGGAGGACCGTGCCAGCACTCAGCTTGTTGGCTTCGGCCTAAGCCTTTACGGAGCCTCCGCAGATGGCGAGCTGCCATCGCCAGGTGCACCGTTCATCATTCGGCACGGTGGTGAGCACAGTCTTTTGGACACCACGTCCGGCCGTATTTTCAGAATCGGGATTGACGCGGCCACTATCATCGAGGCCGTCTCGAACTTCCGGGACGCCCACGCAGCCGCTGCAGTCATAGGGCCAGCCCTCAACGTCTCCGAATCCGTGGCAGCCGGTGCCGTGTCGGCGGTCTTGAACCAGTTCGAACAGCTGGGCATCGACCTCATCGGCGCAACCCGATGAGCGTATCCTCAACGCCCAAGACACAGCTCCCGCTCTGGGTCCCACTCGTCAGTCAGAACGGTTTCGAAGCAACAAGTTACACAGCGGTCAGCGCCCAAGGGGTCCATGTAACTTTCGAGGACGGGCAACGACGTCTCTGCGCGAAGAGCGGCCTGTGGAACGCGAACCTCGGCTACGGCAATGCACAGATTGCCGGGGCCATAACCAAGGAACTGGAAACAGCGTCCTACCTCCCGCTCTTCCGGACGGCGCACAGCAGAGCCCTCGAGGCATCCAAAGCACTCCTTGAACTGCCCACCCACAAGTTCCAGCGAGTTCTCTTCTCCACGTCAGGTAGCGCTGCCAACGACGCCGTCATGAAGCTGGCCCGCCACTACTTTGTCCTGGACAAGCAACCCGAACGCAAACTCATCATCGGGCTGAGTGGCAGCTACCACGGGCTCACCTATGGCAGTCAGGCACTCAGCGGCGACGACCTCGGCCAAGCGGTGTATGGAGTGGACAGGCGGAACGTCCGGCATATCCGGTTCGACGACGACGGCGCGGAGCTGGCCCGACTCCTGACACGGGAGGGACACCGCGTCGCGGCGATCGTCATTGAGCCCGTCCTTGGTTCAGGCGCGGAAGTTGTGCCGGACGCTTTCGTGGCCGCAGTCCTCAGGCACAGGGAGGATCATGGGTTCCTTGTTGTTGCTGACGAAGTCGCCACCGGGTTCGGCAGGGTTGGAGGGTGGTTCGCTTCCGATGAATGGCGGCACGCTCCGGACGTCGTTGTCACGTCCAAGGGACTGACCAACGGCACAAGCGCATGCGCCGCGCTGTTGATCGGCCAACGCGTATCCCAGCTCTTCGATATGAACGAGGCCGTGTTTGTCCACGGCGAAACCCAAGCCGGAACTCCAGTTGCCTGCGCTGCGATTCTCAGCACGATTTCCGAGATGAAAAGGCTGGATCACCACGTTCTGACTCAGCGGGTGTCAGCAGCCCTGGACGAGCTCATTTCCAGACTCCGAAGCAATCCAGTGGTGGGCGGATCCTCAGGCCGGGGCTGCATGCGGGGCATCAAGCTCCAGTCGCACAAGGGGCTGCCCCTATCACCGAACCAGGTCATGGCCGTCGTCAGGCGAATTCATCAAGCAGGCGCCATTGTGCAGCCTGGGCCTGGACGGATCCAGCTCCTTCCTGCGCTGATCTTCACCACGGAGAACTTCGAAGAACTCCACACAGCCATTCAAGCCGGGCTAACAAAAGCTGAGCGCGACGGAGTCTTCGCATGATCGCGGACCGTGCCTGGAGGACGCGTTGCGTCGTTCTGGGGGAAGGAATCGCACCCAAGTACGTTGGCGGACTCACCCGGGGCCGGACCGGGCTGGTGGTGGACCAAGCGCTTGCGGGACAAAGAGATGCCCTCTTGGCCGGCGACCTGAGTGGAGCGCCGACGCTGGATTTGAACGCGGCCCCCGTCACCATAGAGACACTGCGGCATGTAGGTAGGTTCATTCGCCACCATGGAATTCAGACCGTTGTGGGACTTGGCGGCGGTTCCGTGATGGATGCCGTGAAACTCGCGGCGCTGTTCACCGCAGACCCAAGCCTCACGATCTTCGTCGAACGCCATGCCAAGCGATCGGGCCTGATCGTCCTGCCTCCGGTTTCATATCCAAATGAGCGTCCCCGCACCGTCCTCATGCCGTCAACCGTGGGGACCGGCGCAGAAGTCAGCGCTGTAGCGTGTCTGGACACCGTCGTCGGGCGTCGTTTGATCGCCTCACGTCACCTGTCTGGTGACGTGGCAGTACTCGACGCCGGCAATCTCGCCACCCTGCCCACACACCTGCTCTTCGAAGGACTGCTCGAGGCATTCCTCCGGGTGGCAGGGACTTTGATTGGCAGCAGCTCCAGCATTTTCGACGACGACGCTCACTCACTTTTGGCGCGGATTGTCCGGCTCGGGAATCGGCTGATGCGTGAGGATGTGCCCGAACTGAGGCTCACGGCTGCCCACCTCAGTATGGAGACGCATACCGGTTGGGCGCTGGTGGGCCGTGACCCGTACGGAGCGAAGCACTGGTACGTCGCCAACGAACTTGCCCATGTCACGGGAGTTCGAAAGATGACCGCCACTGCCTCCGTCATCGGCCCCATCTGGGCGGAGGTGGCCAACGGAAGCGCAGCCTGGGGTGACGGTGGCCGGCTTCTGAAGCTCTGGTCCGTAGTAGTAGAAGCGGATCCTTCGCTGGACCCCAACCCGGCCAAGGGCATCAGTGAATTGATGCGGCGGTGGGGCATCGCTGGCATGGACATCATCAGCCAGGAGGCATTGGTGAAAACTACTGACGCTGCCCTCCGGAACTGGGGCGGTGGCTTGCCGATGCTGCGGGGCCTTGATGCCATGCAGGTCCAGCATGTCCTCTCCGAGGCATCACTGGACCAACAAGAACTTGCCAGGCCCAGTGGGCGAGCTACCAGCGGTAAGGGAAAGGGGGTGAGCACATGAGCAGCATGCCTGCACCCAGAACTTTGGATCTCAATGTCCAGGAACTGGAAAGCCTCGATGTCCCTGACGACTGGAGCGAACGCATCCACGGGGTCACCGTTGGCCTCGCGTTGATCGGGATCGCCGTCACCATCACCTGATGAACACAATCCATACAACCCCGCAATGAAGGGAGGCGAACGCAAATGCAGAAACAGCTCAACATCTCCATCCAGGAAATCGAATCGCTGGATACCCCGGACTTCAACAACTGGTTCATCGGAGTGTCCCAGGGAGTTGCCATCGGCGTTATCGCCGTCAGCATCACCTGATCCGTCCCGGAAGCCGAACCGTCCAACAACAGGACGGTCCACAACAGAAGGAAGGAGACAGCAATGATCACAACCTCGAACCTTCAGCTGAGCATTGAAGAGCTGGAGAACCTCGACACCCCGGATGATACGCCCTGGTATATCCGCGTTGGCGACGTCATCATCATCGCCGGCATCGTCGTCGGAATCGCCGCCACCTAGGTTGTGCACGCGGGTGGCGCGACCCTTCGCTGCCGCCCGCGTGTATCGCGGACACCTACCAACTCCCGGAGAACACGAGCTGATGAATACCCCACCTGACAAGTCTGCCGATGCCATCCTGCGCGTCCTTGGCCACCTGGATCCTCCCGAGGATTTGTACAGCGTTTCAGGGGCCCGTCTTTACGACCAGATCACCGCCGAGGACCTGACCGAACTTCCGGAGATCCTGGCCGCGGCCCGCCAAACCAACGGCCCCATCCTCGAGCTAGCTGCAGGATCTGGGCGGATCACCCGCCCGCTCCTTGCTCTCGGAAGACCGCTGATCGCCGTCGATTCTTCCCCGGAAATGCTCGCAATTCTCGCTGAAAGGATCGCAACCAAGGCCTTTAATCCCCGCGGAGTGCCAACGGTATTGGTCGAGGCGGACATGTCCCGGTTTGAGGTCGACGGCGGCTTCGGTTGCGTCGTTCTCGGTGCCAGTTCCATTACGCTGCTGGACCCTCTGGGCAGGCGGGAGTTGTTCAGCCGCGTCCGCAACGCCTTGGCGCCCGACGGCCGCTTCCTGTTGACGGTACTCAACGCCGACAGTCACCAGCCATCAGAAGGACACGACGGCGGCACCACAGTTTCAGCGATGGGCGACGACGCATTCCTCATCACCGTGGAAAGCCGTGATCCGGTCAACGGTGCCCGGCACGTAACCATGATTCACGTTGGCTTCAATGAAGGGGGTACGTACCGCTCGTCCGCGTATTCGAGCGATATCGCTTTTGTCAGTAACGCGCTCATCGAGGAAGAGGTACTGGCGGCGGGCCTCACCATCCTGGAGCGTCGTCCGGTTCGAATGGCAACCCAGGTACCCGGCTTAAATGACATCGAGTTGTGGGTGTGCGGCAGATGAGCGTCGATCCCGTACTTACCCTCGATCCGTCGCTGGGACTCGTGTCCTCGGCGACCGTCTACTTACCCAACGACGTGGGGCTCTGGAGAACCGTAGCGTCGCTTGCAAACGGCCGGACACGTGGGGAGGGCTTTGCAGCCGCCGTCGGCGCTTTTGACGTGAAGAAGCGGGCCTCCATAACGCGGGGCGCAGGGGAGGCCGTAGAACGTTTCGCGTTAATGCCCGCCGCAGCCGACGTCGAACACCTTGTTGCTCCGAGGGATGGAACGGAAGGGCGGATCGACTTTGTCAGCGCAGGGTTGGGACGTGCCTCTGCCCTCGCTTTTGAGTTCCCCTG
Source organism: Paenarthrobacter sp. YIM B13468 (assembly GCF_042788025.1). NCBI lineage: Bacteria > Bacillati > Actinomycetota > Actinomycetes > Micrococcales > Micrococcaceae > Paenarthrobacter > Paenarthrobacter sp. YIM B13468. The sequence continues at coordinate 20,786 of NZ_JBHZPI010000024.1, forward strand.
GTACCGGGCCACCAACTTGCTGACTGGCCAGGAATCATACGTACCGGCGCCAACGGTGGACTACACGGCCGGTGGATCTGCGGACAGGGATCCATGGAGCGGGTTCTTTGATCCTTCGCCGAACGGTGCCGCTTCGGGTCCGTCAGAACGCTTTGCACAAGTGTCCGGCATCGGAGAAGTCATTGAGCGCGATGCCTTCCTTTCTGCATGGCGTCGAAGGGCTCCGCTTAACGAGTTTGTGGCCGAGGAGATGCCCGCAGACGTACGTGACTCGCAGGGGACACTGGCTTTGTTCTTGCTCGTGGACTCTGCCCGCGCTGCGGGCGTTGACTTCACCCTCGCCTTCATCCCGCAGGATGACAGCCCCCTGCACGTAGCGGTCTGCATCATCACCGGCCATGCCGGGAATGGGCAGTTTGGCGCTGTTGGACTCAAAGCGGCAGCCGGCCCCATCGTCGCCCTGAGGGGAGCACTCCAGGAAGGCCTGCAAATTCGCGAACTCTTCCTGTCTCGGACGCCGTCTGCGGCTGCATCTCCAGAGGTAACAGACGACGAATCCCGTGCGGACTTCTGGACCACCGAGCAAGCCTTGGCTGAACTGTCTTCCTGGCTCCGATCGTTCAAGCCAGCCCGATTTCCGGCGTTCAAACCCACACCGGAAGTGAAGGACTTGGTGAAGTATCTGGCCCGGCGCGACATCCAATCCCACTGGGTCAGCCTTACTCACCGCCTCCCGGCGGCAATTCGGGAGCTTGGTTGGATAGCCGGTAAAGCAATCTGTCCGGGAGCGGTTCCCTTAACCATGGACGAAACCAAAGGGGTCCTCATGCCGCACGGTCCTGCTGGCTTGTCCTTAACACCGCACCCACTGATATGAGAAAGCTCGCTATGTCCGGATCGCGCAAGGTTCCGGCCGTTGCCCAGTGGCCAGTTCAGTTGATCCCATCGGCATCTGTTGATGAGCCCTTGCACGACGGAGGGCCGTGGATTATTGCCCTGAACAATGTGCCCAAGGCCCGAATCTCAGCAGATGTAGCTGCTGTGCTCAGGGCAGTTGATGGCGAGAGGGACCCGGCCCAGATCGCCCGACTCCTGGGGTTGCCGTGGACGGCTGCCGACGTCATGGGGATCGTTCGCCAGCTGGCCCACACAGGTATTTTCGACGACGGTGCGCACGAATTGAGGGCGCAAGGATCGAGGAGGCAGGTGAGGACGGACCGACGTGTTCAGTTCCGGGCACCGCTGACGGTGCAGTTCACCTTGTTCAACCCGGCGCCACTCCTGCTGCTATTCCGTCCTGCGGTTGCCGCCATGGCGAGGCCGATAGCTGTGGTGCCCCTTGCCTTGCTTTTCCTAGGCGGCATACTGGGGGCCTTGGCTGCTGGCTCAAGCATTTGGCGGGTCATGGCGACGCCGCTAGCACTTGAGGTATATCTCGCCGTGGCCGGTGCGATGTTTGCCTCCACGTTGCTGCATGAACTCGGCCACGGAATGGCCCTCACCTACTTTGGTGGCGCGCCTCGGCGTATTGGCATCATGCTGTTCTACCTCTCTCCCGCCTTTTTCTGCGACGTAACCGATGGGTGGCGGTTGAACTCCCGAAAGCAGCGGGTAGTGATTGCTTTGGCCGGGCCCTTGGTGCATCTGGGCCTGGGGAGCATTGCGCTGGCGGTCCAGACCTTTCTTCCGGCATCCTCAATTAAAGACGCGGCCCTTCTCTACGGAGTCATTTGTTGGGCTGTCGCCATTTTGAATCTTTGCCCGTTCATCAAGCTGGACGGCTACGTTGCCTTGATGTCGGCCGTGGACATTCCGCACCTTCGCCAGAAATCCGTCAAGGCACTGGCTGACGTGGTTGGCTCCCGGCTTCTCGGCGCCCGATCCACTTTTCGCGGCAGCGGTTTGCTTCCATGGTTCGGACTGGCGAGCTCCGTTGCCGGCGTCGGCTTTATGCTCGTGGGCTTCCAACGCATCGTGCCCATCTTCCTGGCGCTCGGCTATGCAGGGCACATCGCGGTCGTTGCCCTCCTCTGCCTGCTCGCGGTGATGGCGAGCAGGAGCATCATCCAGTTCTTCCGGGTGGCCGCGGAAAACGGCAGCCCATTGTGGCGGCGTGCCCTTACTACGCTTCTGGGCTCTCTTGCGATCGGGACGCTTCTCGCCGTGCTCCCTGTGAACCAGGTGACCATAGCGGGCTACACCTATACGGATGGTCAGTTGTTGATCGTGACGCCCAGCGAAGCTGAGGATCACTCGTTGGAACAGGGCGACAACGTCGCCTTGCAGTCGCAGGGAATGATCTTCCACGAAAATCTGGGCCGGGCCAGCATCGGCGACCACCCGCCGTCGTCATCCATGGCGCCAGTGGACGCCATCGTTCCCATAGCGCTCGCAGACACCACTCTGCCTGTGCTGGCCTACGCCGGTCAGGTGGAAGAAAGCACTTCACTTCCCGCGTCCGGGCGGGCGGAAGTAACCAGCCAGCGCCAGACAAATCTGGGGGAGTGGCTCTGGCAGGCCGTTTCACGTTCCCCGTTATGGCCCGGACAACCCGAACGCGGCAACTCCACGGGAGGGCACTCATGAGAATCGAAGCCAGCTTCGACGGATTCAGTTCTACCAACAGATCAAGGAACTCACTGTGAATGTAAAACCGATGACATGGCTTCTTCTCGCCCTAACCATGGCCTCCTATGCTGTCTACATTTTCCTCTCAAGCGGCAGCGAGTCTGTTTGGTCCCTTATTTCCGGAATCATCATTGCAGTAGCTTCGTTGGTGATGGTGTGGAGATTCTGCCGGGAACTCAAGACCAACCGCCAAGAGTGAACGATTCGAACGAATTGTGGCGGAAGCTCTGGTCTACGCGTGCGTATAAGGGTTTTGTCACCATCAACCAGGACACGTACCTGGAAGCGGATGGCACGGTTTCAACATGGGACATCATTGCGGGACCGGACTCCGCCGCGGTCCTCGCCTTCACCGAGGGCGGAACCGATGTGGTGCTGTTTGAACAGTTCCGCGTCGGGCCCGGGAAGACATTGCTGGAGCTGCCCGGGGGCTACCTGAACGATGACGAATCGCCGGTGGAGGCAGCCCAACGCGAGCTGGCCGAGGAAACAGGCTATGCATCGTCGGCCGTGTACTACGCAGGATCCGAGTGGTGGTCCGCCAACTCGTCCAGGAGAAAGCACATCGTCATCGCAGCAGAAGCCCGCCCCGGCGGCGACCCTTCGTGGGACGCGTCCGAGGCGGGCTTTGTGCGCCTACTTCCAAGCGACGAACTGATTGAATTTCTGCTGAGCGGTGAGCTGACTGACGCCGGACTCGCATGTCGCGGACTCATGAAATTCGCTGCCAGCACCAGAGTCGCCGGCACCCAAGCTGCCAGCACCCAAGCGAACCCGGCCTTGGACAAGCTGCAGGCAACAGTCCGAGGCCTGTTTCCAGGCTAGGACATCAGTCACGGCCCGTCGGTTGGTTTCAGTACCATCGCGGATCCTCCTCCACGACGCTTCGGCTCGGCTGCGGCGGTGAGCTTTCCATCTTCGCCAAACTCAATTGCCGTGGCGGCACCAATTTCGGCCGCCGAGGTGAATGCATCGCCGGCAGGATCCAGATCATGCCCTAACGACTCCAACGCGGAACCGTAAGCATCAATGAATGCCGGCTCGGAACTCACTGTGAGTCCGTTTCGCGGAGCAGCACGCGGGGCAGCAATGGCCTCGGAGATGTCCATCCCCAAATCCACGCGGTTCAGGATGGTCTGCAACACCGTGGTGATGATGGTGGATCCGCCGGGGGAGCCGAGCGCCAGGAAGGGGTCGCCGTCCTGAAGGATGATGGTCGGCGACATCGAAGAACGCGGACGCTTGCCTGGCTGGATCCTGTTGGGGTCAGTGGCGTTGTACACGGCGCTGAAGTCGGTGAGCTCATTGTTCAGCAGGAATCCGCGGCCTGGGACGACGATTCCGGAACCGCCTGTCTGCTCAATGGTCAGCGTGTACTCCACCACGTTGCCCCATTTGTCGGCGACCGTCAGGTTGGTGGTCGAAATGTTCTCAGTATCTGTCTCGTCGGCGAGCGGTGCCGCCTGGGCCGGGCACACGCCGTCGTACGTTGTTATGTCTCCCGGGGCGACCGGCTTGGGAGCTGCCGCGGTCGGATCGATCTTGCAGGCGCGTTCCTTACCGAAAATCGGGTCTGTGAGGACATCAGTGGGTACGTCAACGAACGCCGGATCGCCCACGTAAGCGCCGCGGTCGGCGAACGCCAAGGAGCTGGCCTCGAAATAATGGTGCAGCGCGTCTACGGGCTGCATGTCCTTGAGCTCGAAGTTTTCAAGGATGTTCAGCGATTCGCCAACGGTGGTGCCGCCGCTGCTGGATGGCGCCATGCCGTAGACGTCATAGCCGCGGTACTTCACGTGAGTCGGATCTTGGTCGACTGCCTTGTGGGCGGCTAGATCGTCAGTGGTCATGAACCCAGGTGGCACGGGAAGATCAGTGTCACCCGACGTCGGGGGCTTCTTTACTGCAGACACCATCTCTTCTGCGAGTGGCCCTGTGTAGAAGGCACTGGTGCCTTCCTTCGCCAGCAAGCGGTAGGTCTCCGCCAGTTGGGGGTTCTTGAAGATACTCCCGACGGCGGGAGCGTCACCACCGGGGAGGAACAGGTCCTGCGTGGACGTGAAGGTGTTGAAGCGGAACTTGTTGTCCAACGTCTGGTTTCGGAACGTATCGTCCACCACGAAGCCGCGGTTGGCTACCTTGATGGCGGGTTTGAGTGCCTCGCCCAGGTTCAGGGTGCCCCATCGCTCAAGTGCTCGTTCCCAGGTGGCGGGAGTGCCGGGGACGCCTACGGAGACGCCGCTGGTTGGCAGTTCGGGCCTCTTGGTAGTGAAGAGGTACGGCTTGCCGGTGGCGGGATCGATGAATGCATCGTTTGGCATGGTTGCCGGCGCGGTTTCGCGGCCATCAATGGTGCTGACTTGCTTGGTCTTGGCGTCATAGAAAACGAAGTAGCCGCCGCCTCCAATACCGGCGCTGTATGGCTCGGTGACGCCGAGGGTGGCGGCCGCAGCGACAGCGGCGTCGGCTGCGTTCCCACCCTTGCGGAGGACCTCGATGGCGGCCGCCGAAGCTTCCGGATCCACCGTGCTTACTGCACCGCCGTATCCGGTGGCTGTGGGGTTTTTCTCGGTTTCGCGAGGATCGGCGAAGGCCGGACTGGCTACTGCTCCGCTTGTCACGCTTAGGGCCAGGGCTGCGGTGACCGCAGCCAATTGGCGTCTCACATGTGTCATGGTTCTCCCAGATTTTTCCCAGACGATGATGTGGTTGGACGGTCCGGCAACCCTATCCGGGGCTTTGGGGAGTTTCAACGGTGAAGTAGGTCAAGCTCCTATGAGAGCCGCTGCCAGTGGGACCTGTACGAGTAGGATTCCGGGAGGAAATAGCTGGACTGTAGTTCCACCATGGCGTGCTGATCGTCGTAATACGCGAGGTCGATGCGCAGCGAAGTTTCTCCTTCTTCGCGTTGAAGGTTCATGGCTGCCTCTGGCGACAAGCCCGATGCGGTGATGCTCTGCTCTGCGCTCGCAATGCCTCCAGGGATGCGCTCATCCAGGATTTCGGCCACAGTTCTGTACGAAGCGAATCCGGGTTCCTTTAGTTCGCTTACATCCTGGAGCAGTTCGCCGATGTGAGGGGGCATGAACACCGAGGTGTAGCAAAAGGCGCCCTGATCGCTAAGGCGCCGGAAGGATGCGCAGGCAACGTCGTCGGTTGGCAGACGGAGCCTGCCTGCCGCGGCCAGTTCGATGCGCTTGTGAAGGGGAATGACGAGTTCGTAGCGCGAATCATGAACCGATGAGAGCAAGTCCCTCGCCGAGCTGAACTGCCGTCCAGTCTCCCCTGACGGTGCCAGGAACGTACCTTTGCCGGCGATTCGTACGATTAGTCGTTCCCTGGCGAGTTCCTCCAAGGCCTTACGTACGGTTTGGCGGCTTAGCCCGAACTGTTTCACTAGCTGGGCTTCAGTGGGCAGCATGGCGGTCTCAGGCAGAACGTTCATCTTGATGGCTTCACGCAAAGCCCTGCTAAGCCATTCATGTCGCTTTTCTCCTGGCAGCGGCCCGGCATCGCGGATGTCGGCAAGGAGTGATTCGGCGTCGAGGGTTTCGATCGGTGATGTCACACTGCAGCCTTCGCTCGGTTGTACGTACAAATACAACCATAGCCAATACCAATGACTTCAGCCACCCCGGCGCAGGGGTTTTTCATGGCCCCTCCTTCGCGTTCTTCCTTGGCAAAACAGAACCTTTTAGACCTCTAGACAACTCCTCAAGAATACATGTACCGTAATTGAACGTACAAATAAGCGTGTTGTCAGGACTGCGCGAGGAGGCATTGTCAGATGACTGAAAACCGGAACTTGACCGTAGGTGGGCTTGAAGTGGAGGCAGGAGAGAAAAAGACTGGCTGGCTCAAGCTGGGCACCAGGCCGGATGGGACGCCCTTGGGCATCCCACTGGTAGTGATTAACGGTGCCAAGCCAGGCCCGAGACTGGCTCTGATTGCCGGGGTGCACGGAGACGAGTACGACTGCTGCGAAGGACTTCGACGGTTTCTGTCCGATGTTGATCCATCCACGCTTTCCGGGGCTATTGTCGCCACCACCCAGGCCAACCCCGCGGCATTTGAAAGCTTCTCCCGGCACAGCCCGGTAGACCACTTGGACCTAAACCGGTGTTTTCCTGGTAACCCTGATGGCTTCCTGACTGAACGCGTTGCCGATGCGCTGGTCACGCACATCGTGGCCGGAGCGGACTACCTGCTTGACATGCACAGCGGCGGAATGACTCTTGGCCTCATGCCGTTTGTCGGTTTCGATGACAGCCCGGGGGAATTCGGTGAGAAGTCCTTCAAGCTGGCTCAATCAACCGGTATTGAAACCTTGTATGCGGCCGTGCCGTTCAAGAACGTCCTGCGATTGGTCGCTGCCGAGAGCGGAGTCCCGTCCATTCTGGTCGAAATCGGGTCCGAAGGGCGCATGCGGGAGGACCTGGCGGAACAGGCCAGAATGACGCTTGCCGGTGTTGCCCAGCGGCTTGGCATGGTTCCCGAATCGGAAAAATGGACAGTCCCTTACACGGAGAATCACACCATCGTCCGCGCAGCGAAGACAGGGGAATTCCTCCAGGCACCAACCGGCGGGTTCCTTCTGCACCGTGTGGCCCTGGGGCAGACCGTAGAAGCGGGAGAGATCCTGGGCGAGATTGTGGATCCCTTTGGCGAGCAACTTCACGAAATCCGCGCCCCGCATGGCGGTCTTATCGGTGAAATGCGAACGGTTCCCGCCACAAGGATCGGTGATTGGACGTACGCCGTGCTGCCGGTTGCTGGAAGCGTGCCCACCGGATCCGATCTGCAGACCCTTAGGAACTTGCCATGAACATGAAAACAGTTGAGACATCCGTGGAGTCACCCCTCTTTTACGGCGGTGATGGCTTACAGGAAACCAAAGTCCGGCGCATGCGAACCCTTATGGACGAGAGGGGGCTGGATGCAATCCTGTTCATTAAGCACGACGCCGTGCGGTGGATAACCGGGTTCTATGCGAAGGGGTACCGCCCCTTTATCGAGATCGAGTACCTGGCTCTACTCATCAACAAAGGCCCGGTAATCCTCGGAACAGCACTCAGCGGCGAACGCGCCCGGGCAATATCACGCTCAAGGGCTGACGAGGTAGTACAGCTTGGAAGCCGGAGCACATGGGCGGGAACCGTCGAAGACATTCTCACCCTGCACGGCCTGACGAAGGGCAGGATTGGCTTCGACTTCCTCACCCATGACCTGGACCGAGAACTCCAAAACCGACTCCCCAAGGCCGAGTTCGTCGACGCATCGGCGCTGTGGACCGATGCAACCAAAATCAAGGAGCCCGAAGAAATCGCCCTCATAAGGCAGGCGCTGGCCATCACCCAGGACGGAATGAGGGTCGCCTTGGAGACAATTCGTCGGCCGGACGCGCCACGTGAAATTGATGTTGCTGCCGCGGCGGAGTACGAAATGCGCCTCGCGGGATCGGAAATGACGCCATTCATTACCAACGTGGCGTCCGGACCAAACGCCGCCATCTTCGAACGCCTCGCAACCGAACGACGGATCAACGACGGGGATATGGTCATCGTGGATCTTGGGTGCGTCTACCGCGGTTACACAGGAGATTTCGCACGCGGAACTGTTCGCGGAAAAGCTTCCCGAGCCCAGAAGCGGCTTTACCGGGCCGCCTGGCTCGCCCAGCAGGAAGCCATCCACGCCATCCGGCCCGGAGTCACCTGTGCCTCCATCGACAAGATTGCACGCGATGTCCTCATCCAGGAAGGATACGGCAACTACACCATGCCCTGGGCCTCCGGCCACCAGCTCGGCTACGGCCTTCACGGGGCTCCGGTCATCGCTCCCGGAGTGCAGGACGTGTTGATGCCCGGAATGGTCATCAACATTGAGCCTGCCGCCTGCACACCTGACCAGCCGGAAGTAGGCGGCGTCGAGATAGAAGACACCGTACTTGTCACGGAAAACGGCTACGAAATGCTTACAAGCTTCCCCTACGACGAGGACCTCTTGTCCTAACCCTGGCTGCCCAGAAAGGTAGGAAAATAAAATGAATGAAACAACGAAACCAACTCCCGTGATGAGCGAAACGGTTACCAACTCCATCAGGCGACGGGCTGTGCTCGCCGGTGCCATTGGCAACATGGTGGAATGGTATGACTTCGCTGTCTACGGACTGTTCGCCGTAATCATCGCAGCGAACTTCTTCCCAAACCAGGACCCAACGGCGGGCCTCCTGTCGACCTTTGCCGTCTTCGCGGCCTCGTTCTTTATCCGCCCCCTCGGCGCCGTTTTCTTCGGCCATTTTGGAGACAAGCACGGGCGAAAGAACGTCCTCCTGGCCACTGTTGCACTCATGGGCGCAGCCACCGTCGCCATTGGCCTAACACCCAGCTATGCGTCAATTGGCCTGGCAGCGCCCGCTTTGCTCGTCCTGTTTCGTTTTGTCCAGGCCTTCTCGGCCGGCGGGGAGTGGAGCGGATCCTCCGTCTACACAGTCGAATATGCGCCGCGCAACCGTCGTTACCTTTACGGCAGCTGGGTTCAAGTCAGCGCGTCCGCAGGAACCCTGGTGGGCTCGCTGACTGCAGCACTCTGCGGCCTGTTGTCTTCGGAGGCGGCCCTCCGTGACTGGGTTTGGAGGATTCCTTTCATCCTCGGCGGCATCATCGGTGTGCTGGGGCTTATCCTGCGGGCAAAACTGGAAGATACTCCGGAATTCAGGAAAGCCCAGTCAGAACCGAAACCCCACAAGACGCCACTTGGTTCGGTGTTCAGGAACTACCGCTCCGAAGGGCTCATCGCCATCGGAGTTACCATCGGCTACTCGGTAAGCATCTATATGTTCTCTACTTACCTGCCGACCTATATCAAGACCACAACCCAGGTACGCCTGACGGACGCCCTGCTTGGGAACTCCTTGCAGCTGGTGGTCCTGATGATCTTGATTCCGTTCGCCGCGATTCTTGCCGACAAGGTCGGCAGCAGGAAGTTGCTCATCGCCTTTGCCGCACTCATGATCGTCTGCGTCGTACCCCTGTTCCAGCTCATCGCGGTCGGGACGCTGGGCTCCGTGATACTTGGACAGGTCCTGTTTGCCGCTATTGTCTCGCTCATTGGAGGAACCGCGGTCACGACCACCACCCGGCTTTTCCCCATAGACGTCCGATACACAGGACTTGGCGTCAGCTACAACATCGCTGTGGCCGGCTTCGGAGGAACCGCCCCATTCATCTCCACCTGGCTGATCGGATCCACCGGCAGCCCCCTCTCACCGGCGTACTACGTCATCTTTGCCGCGCTGATTGTCGGACTGGTCGCCGTATTTGCCCTGAAAGGCAGGGACGCGGCCGCAGCATCAAATTAGCCGCAAAGCAAAATAGCGTCATGCTTGAGGGGAGGGAACGGAAGTGTCCCTCCCCTCAAGTTGCATCTGAAGGGGAGGGATAACTCAAATTATCCCGTTGCTCTGCTCGTCACGTCATCTGCGACCCAGTTGGGTTCAAACCCGCACGGGTTCCTTTCGGTCGATCACCATGTTCAGCTGGGCGAGCGTGTCCTCGGGCGTTCCGTTGGCGTCAACGACCATGAAGTCATTGAACTCTGGCAGCGAGCAGTAGGCAGTCCGGAACGCTTCCAGGTCTGCCACCTCTTCGTGATCGGTGCCGCGCGCCATAACCCGTTGGTATGCATGCTGCGGATCGGCATCTAAGTGGACCACGAGGTCCGGAGCAGGGAGCTTTTCCAGCAACCACGGAAGCAGCCTGCCCCGGCCCAATCCAACCGCGCGGCGCAGGGCAAGTTGGCAGTAGAGATGCCTGTCCATGACCACCAAGCCGTCGAACCGCAGGGCTCGCGCATGCGAAACAAGCACGTTGACCACGCGGATGCACGTCTCTACAAAATCGGCACCCCGAGGCGGCAAGCTCCACCCAAACCGCTCAGAAAAGAGCGACATCCGTCGGCGTGCAGCATGGTTACTAAGCAGCAGCGCATCGTGCCCCTCGGCGCGAGCCGAATCCACCAAGGCGCGGGCCGCCGTCGTCTTTCCTGAACCGTCTATTCCTGTCAGAACAATGAGCATGGGCCTCCCGTCGTCTCTCTTTCAACGGAGGGGAGGCCGGCCTTGTCCCTGATTGAGGCATAGATCACGCTTCAGCAGTGCTTTTCCGCCAAGACATACTAAGTTTCCTGTTGAACTACTTCGCCGAAACACAATGCGCGCCTATCATGATGCTGTGCACGTGCTTCGGAGGGCAGTGGTTCTGTTTGAACTGTTGTCATTTGGGGTAAGTACGGAATAAGGAGAACATTTCTCCGTTCGGTGCCCGTTGCTTTGGGGTGGAGCTCCAATTGGAGTCCCAGCGGACGCCTTCCTAACTGGACAAATTTTTTTGAAGGGATGCGTAGCTTAGATGAACACACTATTGGTGATTGCTGGCGTCATTGCGATCGTGCTGCTGCTTGTTGGCGGTTTTAACCAGGCCTTGAGTTTCTTGCTTTGGGTAGGAATTATCCTGCTGGTCCTGGCCCTCATTGGCTGGGTTCTTGGCCGGGGCCGGTCGCGCGTATGACAACTGATCCAAGCGAAGTTGCCGGCTTCAGTCAGGTGCACGATGGGATAACGACGCCCGGTCATCCGATCCCACGGGATCTTGGTGCGTCCACCTCCGATGATCAAGTACCTGTTGGCGACGCATCCGGAACAGGTTCGGAAGATGCCGCCGATGCCGGAGGTAATGAGTCCGCGAATCCACCTGGACCGGCAGAAGAGAAGGATGAGCGGACTGCGGATGATCGCGGTTTAACTACCGAAACTAATCCGTCGGATTGACATGGGGTTTTGCGGTCGGGGGCCAGGGAAGGTATCCCGGCCCCGACCGCGCCCTTTGGCCTCCCAGTAAGAAGCAAAAGCTGGGTTTTCCCGTTTATGGATGGGGGAAGAAATGCGAGTCGGTTCAATTATCGGGCTGATCGTAGTTGTATGGCTCGTCATTGGGGCAATAGCAGCGGGCCAACGCGGCTATTACAACGCCCCGCCCGCCCAGTGTTCGCAGTTCGCGACGATCGCTTTGAATATCGTCGCCGGACCGCTTAATTACACAGGGATGGATCCACAGGCAGGCTGCGAGGTTCCGCAGCCATCATGACTCGGCAAGGCGGACGCCTCGCGGCGATATTCCTGGCTCTGGCGGTACTCGCCGGAGCCTTGGCCGCATGCTCCCCGCGTCCTTCCGCCGAGACGCTTGAGAAGCCAGCAAAAAATGTGTTTGCGGCCGTCCAGGCGGCCACCCTTGCTGTGGACCTCCGGATAAAAGACAGCACGACGGCGGCTGCCGGGTCCACTGCCGCCGACGACATGTTGGGCGAGGTGGAGTCGGCCACCGATGAGGTTGAGGGTTTCACCGCCCCCACCGAGAAGGAGAAGTCGCTTCGTGATGACATGCTGGCCACCTTCGCCACTATCTCGCGTGCGTTGCTGCATGCCCGTGATGCGTTGACCGCGCCCGCTAACGCGCCCGGCAAGGCAGAACGACAAGAGCAAGGGCAATCCGGTTCCGGCGCGGACGGCCTGCCGGAGGTCCTGGGCGAGTTGCGTAGCGCAACGGACCAGCTCAAAGCCCTCATGACCAAGGCCGGCATCCAGTGAAGCGGCTCCTCGGTGTTGCGCTTGGCATCCTGACGGCTATCGGGGGCTTCGTTGACATCGGGGATTTGGTGACCAACGCCGTGGTGGGTTCCCGCTTCGGGCTATCCCTGGCTTGGGTGGTGGTGGTGGGCGTCGTCGGAATCTGCCTCTTTGCCAACATGTCAGGACGGGTGGCGGCCGTATCGGGGCGGGCGACTTTCGAGGTTATCCGCGAGCGCATGGGTCCACGCGCCGGGCTGGCCAACCTTGGCGCTTCCTTCCTGATCAACCTGATGACGGTCACCGCTGAGATCGGGGGCATCGCCTTGGCTTTGCAGTTGGCCAGCGGTGTGGCTTACCTGCTCTGGGTCCCTGTTGCGTTGCTGGCCGTTTGGCTGGTGATTTGGCGTGTGAAGTTCAAGATCATGGAGAACGTTACCGGGCTCCTGGGACTCTCCTTGGTGGTCTTTGCGGTGGCACTCTTTCTCCTTAAGCCCGATTGGGGTGTCCTGGCCAGCCAGGCGTTCACGCCCTCGGTGCCGAAGGAGGAGGGCGCGGGCGTGTACTGGTACTTTGCCATTGCTCTGTTCGGGGCTGCCATGACGCCGTACGAGGTGTTCTTCTTCTCCTCCGGAGCTGTGGAGGAGCGGTGGAAGGTCAAGGATCTTCTTCAGGCCCGGATAAACGTCCTTCTCGGCTTCCCGCTGGGCGGGTTCCTTTCCGTGGCGATCGCCGCGTGCGCCGCCGTCGTTCTTTTGCCTGCCGGGATCAGCGTCACCACGCTCTCGCAGGTTGCTTTGCCCGTTGCCCAGGCCGGAGGCCAACTGGCCTTGGCCGTGCTGATTCTGGGCGTTGTGGCGGCCACGTTCGGCGCGGCGCTGGAAACCACCCTTTCAAGCGGTTACACGTTGGCGCAGTTCTTTGGATGGTCATGGGGGAAGTTCCGGCGCCCGGCCCAGGCTGCCAGGTTCCACATGTCCATGATCGTGGTCCTGCTGGCGGGTGCTGCTGTCCTCGTCACTGGCGTGGACCCCATCCTGGTGACGGAGTACTCGGTGGTGTTCTCCGCGATCGCGCTGCCGCTGACCTATTTGCCCATTCTGATCGTGTCAAATGATCCCCAATACATGGGCGAGCACGTCAACAACAGGGCAGTGAATATTGCGGGGCTGGTGTATTTGGTGATCATCCTGGCCGCGTCCCTGGCTGCAATCCCGCTCATGATCGCAACAGGAGCAGGCGCATGAGTGCCGCCAAGCGGAGGACGATCCAGCCACATGAAGTCAAGCCTGCCCCGCGTCCGGCAGGGTTGGTCCTCGATGCCCAGCTGCACTTGCTGGACCGGCAGGTGTTGGACGTCGACGGCGTACCCGTCACCACGGTGGACGACCTTGAGTTGAGTGGTCCCGTGCCTGATGAGCCGATCCCGGCAGGTGCTGCGCCACCGACCATTACGGCCTTGCTGACAGGTCCGGTACTTGGCACGCGGATCTTCGGCGGCAGGCCGCCGTCGGACAGGTTGATCCGTATCCCGTGGGACGTCGTAGCCAGTGTGGACACCGTTATTACTGTGGGGGTGCGTTCGGACTCCCTTGATGCTTCGTGGGTGGAACGCTGGCTTCGGAACCACGTCATTGGCCGGATTCCCGGAGGTAGCCATGATCCTGGCTGACATGCTCGGCCGTGAGGTGGTGGATAGCAATGGTGACCGGCTGGGCGAGGTTTCAGATTTCCGCTTCGCCTTGGACTCGGCACCGACCCAACTCCTGAGCCAGGCCCGCTTGGTGGGCATCATTGTGAGTCCGCGGACGGCGTCGTCTTTCCTTGGGTTTGAACGGCAAGGGATGACGCAGCCTTGGCCGGTGGCGCAGTTGTTGCGTTGGTGGCACAGGGGATCGTTCCTGGTGTTGTGGGAGGACATCGCGGTGATGGGTGCGAGTGAGGTGGTGTTGCGTCCGGACTTCGTGCCCTACGAATCGGGGCTGCCACGATAGCGCCTCCAGCACGAAATTGCTAAGTTTGCTGACTAATTTCTTCAAAGCATGGACACGTCGCCAACCGTCCTTATAGGTTCGAAGTGTTCCATTAACACGTTCCACCGCATGGAAAGGGCAGGTCACATGGACAAGCAGAACGCAACACCTGAAGAGGAAGTCGGAGGGTACGGTACCCCTACCGCAGAGCAGGAAGCGGGCGGATCACAGGCGCAGCCCCGTGTGGAAGAGGACCTCAGCGAAGCCGGCCTGAGCGAGGACAGCCCCGACGGCGAAACATATGCAACCGGCGCACCAAATCTCAGCCACCTGGATCCCGAGGACTCGGACAGCGCAGGCGAACCGGGGGCAGGCCGCTTTGGCGGCATTGACGAGCAGTCCCAGGCTGAGCAGAATCTGGACCAGCCAGCAGACTCCCTTGCCGACGGCAGCGGCAATGATCTGCCCCGGGAAGAGTCGCCCAAGGACGATGACGAAGAGAATTTCGACGCAGGTTAGGCCGTAACCACGGCGCGCCCACAAGACAGGCGCGCCACCGGTTATGCAGCCAGCCGGCTGGCGCGCCGCCGGCAATACCTACCCGACCCAAAAGTGTCCGGTTCAAGAAAAGTGTCCAGTCCAAGAAGAGAACATTGAAGGAGCAACACCTTATGGCTACCGTCAATAAAGCAATCGAAGTAGATGTACCCGTCTCCGTCGCCTACAACCAGTGGACGCAGTTCGAGACCTTTCCGGAGTTCATGAACGGAGTGGAGTCCGTAGAGCAGGTCGATGATACAGCTCTCCACTTCTCGACAAATGTGGGTGGCGTAAAGCGCGAATACAATGCCCAGATCATTGAGCAGGTGCCCGATTCCCTGGTCAGCTGGGCGAGCGTGGACGGCCCGCGCAATGCGGGAACGGTGACGTTTGAACCGCTGGACGCGGGGCGGACCCGCGTCAATGTGGAGATCGAATGGGAGCCTGACACCCTCGCTGAAAAAGCCGGCTCGGCGGTCGGAGCGGACAGCTTGCGGGTTGGCGCCGATCTGGACAAATTCAAGAAGTTCATCGAGGCGCAAGGGCATGAAACCGGAGCTTGGCGTGGCACCGTATCCGGTGGCGATGTGGACGAGGGCGGAGGAGCATTGGTTTAGCGGCTTCCCGGCCTAAGCCTTTCTACCGGTGGAGGTCGGCCAGCGAACGGGCCGGCCTCCACGGGTGCCACGAAGAACAAGCTCCTGTGAGGAGAAGTGATGGCAACCTCCAGCAACGTCGAGGCCGAGCGGAAGTTCGACGTCGATCCTTCCACGCCGCTTCCCACGCTTGAGAAGATCGACGGCGTGGCCCGCGTGGGAGAGCCGGCCACCCATAGCCTCGAAGCGGTCTATTTCGACACCAATGACCTCGCGCTTGCGGCCCGCGGAATCACGCTGCGGCGGCGGTCAGGAGGTCCCGACGCCGGCTGGCACCTCAAGCTTCCCCACAGTCCGGGACGTCGCACCGAAATCCACGCGCCCCTGGGCCAGGCGGATACAGTCCCGGTGGAATTGATGGATCGGGTGCTTGCCTACACGCGCGGACACACAGTGGTGGCAGTCGCCACACTCAACACCGAGCGCACCACCCACCCCCTCTACCAGGACGACGGCGAACGCGTGGCCGAGTTTGTGGACGACCAAGTGCGGGCACGCGTGTCCCTCGGGAATCCCAGCGAACAGCAATGGCGCGAATGGGAAGTGGAGCTCAACGGCAGCCGGCTGGCGGACGACGCCGAGCACATTCTGGACGCCGCCGAAGCCCGGCTCACTGATGCAGGAGCGAGCCCGAGCGAGCGCACTTCCAAACTGGCCACAGCCTTGGGGGATTCATGGCCGCGCGCAAAGGGGACCGGCCGCGAGATCCCCAGCCGCAAGGGGCCGGCCGTTGTACCCGTAATGAATTACCTCGACGCCCAGGTGGCCAAGCTGCTCCTACAGGATGCCCATGTACGAATGAACCGGGATGATGCCGTCCACCAGATGCGCTCCCTGACCCAGCGGATCCGTTCCGTGCTCCACAGCTACCGCAAACTTTTCAAGGGTTCCCCGGTTCAGGAACTTGAGCTTGAACTGAAATCGTTGGCCAAGACCCTTGGCCGCTACCGGGATGTAGAGGTCCTTCATGAGCGGCTCCGAAAGGATGTGGAGGAGCTGCCAATGAAGCTGGTTTTGGGTCCTTTTCACGCCGAGCTGGATGAGCGGATGAAGATTCGGACGGACACGGCCATGGCAGCAATCAGGACCCGGCTCAACAGCCCGCGCTATTTCCGGCTTCTGGATGGGCTCGAAGCCTTCCTGGACTCTCCCGCCATCGCGCCGCAGGGAACCGGGCCCGCACGCAAGACCACAGCCAAGCTCGTTAACAAAGCGGCCAAGCGACTCGCCAAACGCCACGACGCAGCGGTGGGTGCCGCCGTCGGGCCTTCGCGTGACTCGGCTTTTCACGATGTCCGCAAGACCGCCAAGAAGCTGCGCTTTGCCGCGGCCACCGCTGAAAGTGTCCACGGGAAGCGCGCCGCGAAGCTCGCGGACGCTGCCCATGATGTCCAGACCATTTTGGGTGAGCATCAGGACAGCGCCATGGCCCGTGCCGAGCTTTTGAAACTGGGGTCTGCGTCCGGTGCTGGTAACAGCGCCTTCACGTATGGATTGCTCCATGCCGCTGAACGCGCCAAGGCCGACGCCGCGCAGCAGGAGTATCTGCGTAGCGGCAAGAAAGCCCGGAAGCTCCGCCTCAAAAAGTAAGAGGTGCTACTTCCTGAGGAAGGCCAGTAACGCTTCGTTGACCTCAGCACCGTGCGTCCACAACAGACCGTGGGGAGCGCCCTCGATCTCCTGGTAGTCGGCGCTGGGCAGTGCCTTCTTGAAGCGCCGCCCTGTGACGTCGATGGGGAGGATGTTGTCCGCGGTGCCGTGAACGATCAAAGCCGGAACATCGATCTTGGGGATGTCCGCGCGGAAGTCCGTCAGCCAGGTGGGCTGTGCAGCCACGGACGCGAAGGCGCCCGCCTGGCTTGCGAGGTTCCAGCTGGCGTCCACGGATTCCTGGCTGAGGCGTTCTGTTCCAAGGAAGGTGTCGCTGTTGTAGAAGTTCTTGAAGAAGTCGGTAAAGAAGGCGTAGCGGTCTGCCTTGGCAGCCTCATACAGCCCATCGAAGACATCCTGCGGAACGCCGTCCGGGTTGTCATCGGTCTTCAGCATGAACGGCTCCAAGGAACCAAGGAAGACGGCTTTCGCCACCCGGGCGGAACCGTACGTGCTGATGTAGCGTGCAACCTCGCCGGTGCCCATGGAGAAGCCAACCAGCACGGCATCGTTCAGGTCCAGGGTTTCCAGGAGGACCTTCAGATCAGCGGCAAAGGTGTCGTAGTCGTAGCCGACCGTGGGCTTGCTGGACTTGCCAAAGCCGCGGCGGTCATAGGTAATGACGCGGTAGCCGGCGTCGAGCAAGGCTGCTGTCTGCTTCTCCCACGATGAACCATCCAGCGGGTAGCCGTGGATGAGGACCACCGCCTGCCCCGTGCCATGGTCCTCGTAGTAGAGCTCGATCTCGGTGCTGTTTTCGTTTCCTACAGTGATGTAAGCCAAAACTTCGGTCCCTTCATAGCGGTTCTGAGGTGGAACGGTTCCAGCCTAGTGGCCGCTGCGGGCCGGGTCATCCGCAGACTGGTGTTCCCACCACCACCATCCACGGACACTGGTTGCCGCCGGCTGGACGATGGATTCTTGGATCACCGCCGATGACGATCCTAGGAACATCCATGCCACTTGCCCTACGCCCCAGCATCGAGAATTACCCGTCCATCGACGAACTTCTGGGCGACGGTCGGGGTCGGTTCTTCAGCCACGGCTACAAGACCACCAACCCGAATCTCCGGGACCTCCGCGTGAACCATACTGTCTCCGAATCCACGCTCACTGCCCGCGCCGCTCTTGGCGTTGAAGGTACGTGGTCCATCAAGGGGAACTCGGAGCAAACCCCACACCTTGGCACCACGGATGTCCTTGTTTTGACTGCCAGGATGGCAGAGGCTTTGTTGGCCAGCCGGTATTCTCCCGAACTGCTGCCTGCCGCCTATCTGGCGTCGGTGACCATCTCGGGTGGCAGCGAGCCTGTGGAAGGCACCCTGGGCGATCTCGAATGCCGGGCGACGCTGCAGGACCTGGGACACGCTTCGGTCCTTCGCTGCTCTGTTGCGTCCATGACCGCGGTAC
The DNA here is from genome assembly GCF_042788025.1 of Paenarthrobacter sp. YIM B13468. Classification (NCBI taxonomy): domain Bacteria; kingdom Bacillati; phylum Actinomycetota; class Actinomycetes; order Micrococcales; family Micrococcaceae; genus Paenarthrobacter; species Paenarthrobacter sp. YIM B13468. The sequence goes on from NZ_JBHZPI010000024.1 coordinate 39,262, forward strand.
TGGAAGTGGCCCATGAGCACGCCGAGCTCGGGCTCGCGTCAGTGCAATCGCCGTCCGAGGAAGCTCTGGTGGGTGACGCCAGCACCCGTCTCTACGGTGGCCTGTGGGCAGAACGGCAGGTTTCGCTGCTGGACGTCGTTCTGGATCCCGGTGAAGGAACGGCCCGCGCGCAGCTCTCGTTCCACCAGCAGACCCCACTATCCCGAGGCCTCGATGACCGCCGCGGGCTGGAGGCCGCCTACCCGCAGGCACTATCCGCCGTCGAGTACTTTGTTGCCTCGCTGCAGCTGGGGCAGGTTCTCCTGTACCGGCTCGATTCCATGAACCGCGCGGACAGCAACACCTTGTGGATGCGCAAAACCCGCATCACACTCAACGGCTCCTGCCCGAAGAATGGGGGCGGGCAGGAGACTGGCCTTGCAGTGGAGCTGCAGAAGAGCCGGTCGATCCAAAAGGACGGCGGATGGTGGCGCCTCGCTGATGTCGTAGGAACGTTCGACGGCGGCGAAGTAGTTTGCAGCGTTGCCCACCGATTGCCGTCCCATGTTGCGGCAGCAAGTGCTTCCGTGGGGGATAAGAAATGAGTGCGGCATCCGCCGTTGTCCGGGGACTGGGCGGAGCACTACCTAGGAAAGTGGTCACCAACGAGCACCTGTCTGCTGTCATGGACACCTCGGACGAATGGATCAGGCGCAGGACAGGCATCGCCGAACGCCGCCACTCCGACGAAACGGAAAGCACCAGCGTCCTGGCCACCATGGCGGGCCGGCGCGCCCTGGCCAGTGCCGGCGTCGATTCGGCCGGGCTCTTGATTGTGGCCACCTCGACGCCGGACAAGGTCTGCCCGGCCACCGCACCCAAGGTGGCGGCGAATCTGGGTTTGAAGGGCATCGCTGCATTCGACGTTTCCGCGGTCTGCTCCGGATTTGTCTATGCCCTGACCACGGCCACCTGGGCTATCCGTTCGGGATCCGTGGACTCGGCACTCGTAATCGGCGCGGACACCTTTACCCGCCTGCTCGATCCGACGGACCGGACCACCTCGGTGATCTTCGGGGACGGAGCGGGCGCAGCCTACCTGTCTGCTGGAACAGCAGAGGAACCCGGAGCCATCAAGGCCTCAACGCTGCACTCCGATGGCGAAGGCGAAACGCTTATCCACGTGCCGGAAGGTCCCGGTTCATTTTTTGAGATGCAGGGCAAGGAGGTGTTCACGCAGGCAGTCGCAGCGATGTCCGATTCTGTGGAAACAGTGCTCGCAAGTGCTGGTTGGGCTGCCGGCGATGTGGACTCCTTGATTGCCCACCAAGCGAACCTCCGGATCCTGAACACCGTTGCTTCGGTGACCGGCATTCCGGCATCCAAGGCGGAGGTCCACTTGGACAGGGTGGGCAATACCTCAGCCGCATCCATCCCGTTGGCCATGACCGACGCTGGAACCAAAGGCCACAGGAGTCCTGGCGACAAGGTGGTCCTGACTGCCTTTGGCGGAGGGACCACCTGGGGAGCCATTGCCATGACATGGCCATCGATCTCGGTTGTCGACCCGCACTAGGGCCGGACACCGATTCCTGCAGGCCGGGGGTGCCGTGCAGGACCACCGTGGCGCCGGCTAACCCGGGCCACTTGTAAAAGGGGGAAGCAAATGGAAATTACAGCTATGGACGTCGTTGGGGCGATTGGGTCCACCATGGACGAGCTCGGCCACATGGGACCGGACGACTCGTTCGCCGACCTTGACATCGATTCACTGTCGCTTGTTGAAGCCGCCGTGATCCTTAGCAACAAATTCGGTGTTCGCGTGGACGAATTCGAGCTCACCGAGGCAGGCAGCGCCCGCGCCGCAGCCAGCATGGTCACGGAAAAGCTGGCCCTGCAGCCCGCCATCTAGTCACACCATTACAAGTAGACGCAGAGACCACAAAGTAAGGACACCATGGCCAATCCGGCGATTGCAGTTGTTTATTATTCAGGCTCGGGCCACACCAAGGTCCTGGCGGACGCAGTGGTTTCCGCTGCCGCCGCCACCGGAGCCACAACGGCTCTCCTGCGCGTGGATGAGCTGACCCAGGAATCCTGGGATTTCATCGATCAGGCAGACGCCATCATTTTCGGCGCCCCTACCTATATGGGCACGGCGCCATCGGCCTTTCATGCGTTCGCCGAGAAGACCGCAGGCCGATGGGCCGTGCAGAAGTGGCACAACAAGCTGGGGGCAGGCTTTACCAATGCCGCTTGCAAGGCCGGTGACAAGAACTCCACGCTGGACTATTTCTCCACTTTCGCAGCCCAGCACGGCATGAACTGGATCAACCTGGGCCTGCTTCCGGGATGGAAGAGCACCAAGGGCAGCGAAAACGATCTCAACCGCTTCGGTTACTTCAACGGCGCCGCGGCCCAAACCTTCTCGGACGTCGGCGTGGAAGGCGTCCACCCCGCAGACATTGCCACCGCCCAGCACCTTGGCAGGCGGGTTGCTGAGATCACCGCCATTTTCACCACGGGCAAGATCGCGATGGACAGGGAACTCGTCAGCGCGGGCGCCTGAAAAGCGGATCCACGCTCCGTAAAAGGCCTGGCGACACCCACGTTTGGGTGTCGCCAGGCTTTTTTCCATGGCAACGGCAGGGCTGACTTTCACACACTGGCCTTGAGGGACAGCGTCCTTCGCACGATTTCCTTTACGTCAGGGTTGCTGAGGTGGAACAGGTGGCCGCCGACGGTAACATCAAGGAGCCTGGGCTCCTGTGCACACCACTCCACCCAGCGGCGGGACTCTGACGCGGGAACAACGGGATCGTCCGAGCTGAAGAGAACCGTGGCCGGTACCGTGAGCTGCATGTTTGCAGGCCGGCCAGGGTACTGCGCCAACAATTCCAGGTCCTCCAACAAGACCTCCTGGGCCCGCTCGGACAGGGCTTGCCCGCTGACAGCGGCCGCCGCGACAGCACCGACGTCGTGCCTTCCCGACGGCGGTCGCGCGGCGGCGAGGAAAACATGCGCAAGGCGTCCGGTGTCCTGAAGCAGCAGCGCAATCTCGAAAGCAAGAACAGCACCCATGCTGTGCCCGTAAAGAGCGAGCTGCGGAGACGGTGACGTGCCTATCCGTTCGGCGAGTGACTCGGCAGCGGCAGCAATAGACGGAAAGTTCCTGCCCCTGTAGCTGAATTTGGTGACCTGGACGTCAGCGAAACGCCAGCCCGCGAAACTCGCCGTGGTTCCGCCCGCATGATGCAGGCAAAACAAATGCACAGTATTAGTTGAAAGTGAGCCGGTGGCGGTCGTGCTCCATGCGGGAGGCCGCGACGTCATCCATGTGTTCCTCGGCCCATTCCTTCATCTCGAAGATGATCCGCAGCAGGGAACGGCCGCGTGGAGTCAGTTCGTAGTCCGTCCGCACGGGTACGGAAACAGTCACATGCCGCAACACCAGGCCGTCACGTTCCAGTGAGCGCAGCGTGGAGGTCAGCATTTTCTGGCTCGCTCCGGGTATGCGCTTGCGGAGATCGCTATGGCGTTGCTGCCCGTCTTCCAGAGCCAGCATCACCAGCGTGACCCACTTGCTGCTGATGGCCTCCAACAGTTGCCGGGCCGGGCAAAGGTCCAGGGAAGCGTTGTAGTGCTTCCGGGCCGTCTGGCGTTTCTGTTCAGCCGTGAGAGTCATATCCCCAATACTTTCCCCATCAAATGGACTGTTGTCCTCAGCATACTTGGGGGCAATGACAGTGACGTAAACGCTGAAACCTAACCGGCAACCACGGCAGGCTGAGGCATCGTGGTGACCAGCAGCGACTGGCCAGCCAAAGCCATGAACTGCAGATCCGAGCTATGGTCGCCATACGCGAAGCTCGCGCTGAGGTCCACGCCATGTTCAGCGGCATGGGTCAGGACCGCCTGGGCTTTGGCTTCGCCCACCAGGGCTCCCTCAATTTCCCCTGTGTAGCTATCTCCGGCAAGGAGTGGACGTGTACACAGCAGCTCTAGGTTCGGCCACCGCAGTCGAACATGTAGCAAAGCAGGTTCGAACGACGCCGTGACCGCCACGAGTCGCCGGCCCGCCGCAGCGTGATCGTCCAAGAGAGAAGCAACCGGTTCGAGGAAGGACCAGTCGTCGGGTGACCCGGCCTGGACATCGGCCCAGCGCTCGCCGAGTTCCTGGACGTCGCCCACGCGGCGGCCCCGCCACCAGCTGAAGTACCGGGCGTTCGTCACGGATCTTGGTACGCCGTTCCTGGCTGCGGCCCGCAGGCCCTCAAGGAACTCCTCCGCTTCGGCTTTGCGGGAGTTGCCGGCATCGAAGCGGAGGAACTCGAAGATGGTGTTGTAAGCGGTGACGGTGCCGTCGATGTCGGTGTACACGGCCTGGGACGTGCCGCTGCTGTGGCCCGCTATGGGGCTTCCGGATTCTTCCACAGGAAGAATCCTAGGGACTCCACCAACATTTGGAAGCCTTCCCGGGGAGGGCACTTTGAGGTGCCCTAGGCACAAAAAAGTGCGTTCTTACGCTCTGATGCGATGTCCGTGAGGATCGAATACGGGGCACAAAGCGTCCCCGAAGCAAAGCCTCGAAAGGAAGCCAATGCCTACCATCCTCCACATCAACGCCTCCCCGCGATACGCCAACAGCGACTCCCTGCGGTTGGCCCGGCACTTCATCGATTCCGTCCAGGCTGCCGGTCCGGAGAGCTTTGAACTGGAGACCCTGAACTTGTTCGACGACGGTGCGTTGCCTGTTTTCGGTCGGATCGCGGCCGCTGCAAAGATGGCCGTTTTCACCGGCCAGGACCAGACTCCTGAGCAGGTTGCTGCTTGGGAATCCGCCCGCGCTGTGTTCGACCAGTTCGCTGCAGCCGATGCCTACGTCTTCAACATCCCCATGTGGAACTCGGGTGTCCCCTACGTGCTGAAGCAGTGGATCGACATCATCACCCAGCCCGGTTGGAGCTTCGGCTTTGACCCGGAGCAGGGTTATCGCGGCCTCATGGAAGGCAAGCAGGCCCTCGCGATCCACACCAGCGGTGTCTACGCCCCGGGTGTTCCGGCCGCTTTCGGCTCCGACTTCAGCAGCACCTTCTTCGCCGACTGGCTTAACTTTGTGGGCATCGAGGACGCAACCCACGTCCGCTTCGCTCCCACCGTCCTCAACGGCGACGTCGATGGCACCCGCCAGGTTGCAGAAGCGGACCTGAGCGACGCTGCAATCGAGTTCGCCGGCAAGCTCAGCGCCGCGGGTACTCTCCAGCTCGTCAACGACTAGGAGCTCCCTGTGCGCATCGGCATTTCGGGTACCTATTCCTCGGGCAAGACGTTTACGTCGATGGCCTTGTCCCACTACACGGGGTTGCCCCGCACCAAGGCAAGGACCATGCGCGAAATCCTGCCTGAGGCCGCACCTGGCAAGACCCTCGAGGAATGCACTGCGGCGGAGCTCATCCAGATGATCGTGACCCGTCATGTGGAGCGTGCCGTGTACGAGGACAAGCTCTCCGATGGATTCATCTCGGACGGTTCCTCGCTGCAAGAATGGATCTACGGGTCCGTCCGGGTTTCCTTGGGACTGAACCCCAGTGCCTCAGCGCACCTGGCGGCGGGGGAGAGCGTGGAGAAGACTCCGGAACTCGCATTCTTCGAAGAGGTGATGACCAGCCTGGGCAACAGCTTCAAGAGGCACGTCAAGAACTCCTTCGATGTGTTCGTGCACCTGAAGAACGAGCTTCCGCTCTCTGCTGATGGACACCGCCCGGTCAACGATCAATTCCGGAACATGTCGGATGAGATCCTGCAGCGCACCATGGACGAGTTGGGCATCCCCTTCCACGTTGTGTCAGGTTCCGTGGAGGAACGCCTCCAGAAGATTGCTTCCCTGTTCAACCTCCAGCCGCGCATGAGCCCCGAGGATGCTACACGCCTGGCAGCCGAGGAATACGCACAGTTGGACGTGCGCTCCGAACGGGAGCGGGTCCTGCAGTAATCGGCTCCTGCAGTAACAAGGAAACATCCGCTTGGATCCTGCTCACCGGTTCGTCCGGCCGACCCCGCGTCACCGCGAGGTTCGGCCGGACGCTCGTCTTTTACTGGAGACCCCATTGCCTACCGACCAGCCTCTTTCCTATCAAGCCCGCTCCAACCACGCCCGCCTTGGCGAGTTCTTCCGCACCCGCCGCGAGCAGACCCGTCCCCAGGATGTCGGGTTACCAGTCAGCCCACGACGCCGGACTCCCGGACTCAGGCGCGAAGAGGTGGCCGTCCTGGCCAATGTTGGCGTCTCCTGGTACACGTGGCTGGAGCAAGGGCGGGCCATTGGCGCCTCGGAGGAAATCCTCGATGCTATTTCGAACGCACTGCGGCTTAGCCCTGAGGATCGGACGTATGTCCGGCGGCTCGCGTCCGGGCGTCGTTCGGGCCTCTCCGGCAACATGGACAGCGCGGCCGGCGGTCCGGCCTTGGGACAGGCCACCGGTCACACCTTCGGCGTAGGCGATGCCCAGCTCGCTCTGCTGCAGCAACTGGTGGATGCCATGGCGAATCCCAGCTATGTCGCTGACCCTTTCTGGAGCGTCGTGGCCATGAATTCCACGGCCGCGGAAACCTTTGATACCCGCGTGGGTGAAAGCTGCCTCCAACGCTTCTTCACGGATCCCGAGCTCGCCCGGCCCCACGTGCACAAGGAGATGATGGCCCGCTCCATGGTGGCGCAGTTCCGTGCGCAATCAGCCAAGTTCCCAGACGATCACCGCTTCGATGCCATGGCACGGCACCTTTGCGAGGTATCGGAGGCTTTCAAGGAGTTGTGGCAACGCCAAGTGGTAAGCGATTCGTACCATGTGGATGTCGTATACGACCACCCAGCTGTGGGCCGCCTCAGTTTCGCTCCCATGGTTTTGGGCGTCCCCCAGTTCCCTGCGCTTCGCTTTTTCACGTACCTGCCCAAGAGTGGAACCGGGACCCAGTCAGCCCTGCTGGGACTGGGTAGGAAAGCAGTCGTATGACCTCTAGTTGCCCACAGCAACCAGACGTAAACTGGCCTTCGGTTCACTACCTTGGTTCGGAGTCCCCATGCTTTGGAAGGTTCTCGTTCGGTTCCTGAAGCCGCACCAGCGGTTGCTCGTTGCCGTCGTCGTTTTTCAATTGGCGCAGTCCATAGCGTCGCTGTACCTCCCTACGCTAAACGCGGACATCATCGATAACGGCGTTGCCACGGGCGATACAGATTACATCCTGCGCATGGGTGGCCTCATGTTGCTGATCACGCTGTTGCAGATCGCCTGTGCTGTGGTGGCCGTATATTTCGGTGCGAAGGCAGCCATGGGAATGGGTCGCGACCTGCGGGATGCCATCTTTGCCAGGGTGGGCGAGTTCTCCGAGCAGGAAGTCACCAAATTCGGGGCGCCGTCCTTGATCACACGGTCCACCAACGACGTCCAGCAGGTGCAGCAACTGGTCCTCATGTCCTGCACGCTCATGGTTGCGGCGCCCATGCTGAGCATCGGCGGCGTCATCATGGCAGTGCGGCAGGACGCCCAACTGTCCTGGCTGATCGCGGTCTGCGTTCCGGTATTGCTGGTGGCCGTCGGGTTGATCGTGACCCGGATGGTGCCGCTGTTCCGCAAAATGCAGGTCCGGATCGACGCCGTCAACCGTGTCCTGCGGGAGCAACTCACCGGCATCCGCGTGGTCCGGGCATTCGTGCGTGAGGACATGGAGACTTCCCGGTTCGGCAGGGCGAACGACGACGTCACTGACGTAGCGCTGCGGGCCGGCCGTTTAATGGCGCTCATGTTCCCGGTGGTCATGTTGGTGATGAACATTTCCAGTGTGGCGGTGATCTGGTTCGGCTCCTTCCGGATCGAGGACGGTTCCATGCAGGTGGGCACGCTGATCGCCTTCCTCAGCTACCTCATGCAGATCCTCATGTCCGTCATGATGGCCACGTTCATGGCCGTGATGATCCCGCGCGCGTCCGTTTCTGCCGACAGGATCGGGGAGGTGCTGGAGACCGCCTCAAGTGTCCAGCCGCCGTCGAATCCCGTTACCGGTGGCATTCGCCGTGGCGAACTCGAAATGCGCGACGTCGAATTCGCCTACCCGGGTGCCGAGCAGCCGGTGCTCAGCGGCGTCACCTTCACCGCCCTGGCCGGCCAGACCACGGCAATCATTGGCAGCACGGGTGCCGGGAAGACCACCTTGGTCAACCTCATGCCGCGACTGTTCGACGCCACTGCGGGAGCGGTCCGGATGGACGGCGTGGACATCCGCGACCTGCATCCGGACCTGTTGTGGGGCCACATCGGCCTGGTGCCGCAACGGCCATATCTGTTCTCCGGCACTGTTCGCAGCAACCTTCAATACGGCAAACCCGACGCCAGCGACGACGAACTGTGGCAGGCCCTCTCAGTGGCCCAGGCGCGGGACTTTGTTGAAGAGATGGAAGGTGGATTGGATGCACCCATCTCCCAGGGCGGCACCAACGTTTCCGGTGGGCAACGGCAACGCCTGGCCATTGCGCGGGCACTGGTGAAACAGCCGGAGCTCTACATTTTCGACGATTCATTCTCGTCGCTGGACACCGCTACCGACGCCCGCCTGCGGCAAGCCCTGAAACACCACACCAACGGTGCCACGCTGGTGATCATCGCCCAGCGCGTCTCCAGCATCGCGGACGCGGACCAGATATTAGTGCTCGACGACGGCAGGATCGTTGGGCAGGGAACGCATGACGAGCTGTTGGAGATTTCCGAAACGTACAGGGAAATCGTGTCCTCCCAGCTAGCGGCGGAGGAGGCGGCATGAGCGCCATGACAGCTGGTCAACGCGGGCCGCAGCGCCCACCGATGGGGCCCGGACGTGGTGGTCCTTTCGCTGGAATGAGCATTCCGGCGGAGAAGGCCTCCAACTTCGGTGCCTCGGCCCGGCGGCTCCTGGGCACGTTGCGGCCTGAGCGGTTCTGGCTGACGCTGGTTCTGGTTTTCGCGGTGTTCAGTGTGACCTTGTCCGTCATCGGGCCCAGGCTGCTCGGCGAAGGAACCAACCTCATCTTTGCCGGCGTCGTGTCCAAACAACTGCCCGCAGGGGTTTCCAAAGCCCAAGTGGTTGCTGGCCTGCGCGCCGCCGGCGAGAACAACAAAGCCGACATGCTGAGCGCCATGAACCTGACACCCGGCGTCGGCATCGACTTCGGTGCCCTTTCCTCCGTGCTGCTCTGGGTGCTGGCGCTGTATGTCCTGGCCTCAGCGTTCGGTTGGATGCAGGCGTACGTGCTCAACGGCGTCGTCCAGCGGACCGTGTATCGCCTCCGCGAGCGGATCGAAGCGAAAATCCATCGGCTTCCCTTGCGGTATTTCGATTCCATCCAGCGTGGTGAGCTGCTCAGCCGGGTGACGAACGACGTCGACAATATCTCCCAAAGCCTGCAGCAATCCATTAGCCAGGTGGTGTCCTCGCTGCTGACCGTGCTGGGCGTGCTCGTGATGATGTTCCTGCTCTCGCCCCTGCTGGCCATCATCGCGTTGGTCACCATACCGCTCACCTTGGGAACCACCCTGGTGATTGCCAAGCGCTCGCAGAAACTGTTCGTCGCGCAATGGAAAAACACCGGGGAGCTCAACGGGCAGATTGAGGAAACGTACACCGGTCACGCACTCGTGAAGGTCTTCGGCCGGCAAAACGAAGTCCAAGCGAAGTTCCGCGCCAAGAACAGTGAGCTGTACCAGGCAAGCTTCGGGGCACAGTTCGTGAGCGGGCTGATCATGCCGGCCATGACGTTCATCGGAAACCTGGTGTACGTGGGCATCGCTGTGGTGGGCGGTCTGCAAGTGGCGTCTGGAGCGATGCAATTGGGTGACGTGCAGGCCTTCATCCAATACTCACGGCAATTCACCATGCCCTTGGCGCAACTGGGATCCATGGCCAACATGCTCCAATCCGGCGTTGCCTCGGCCGAACGCGTGTTCGACCTCCTGGATGAGGAAGAAGAATCCCCGGAACCTGTTTCCAGCGAGGCCAGGGGCGCAGCACGTGGGCGGCTCGTGTTCGAGAATGTGTCCTTCCGGTACCTGCCCGACAAACCACTTATTACGGACCTCAGCCTGGTGGCCGAGCCCGGTCAAAGCATTGCAATCGTTGGGCCAACAGGTGCCGGCAAGACCACCCTGGTGAACCTCATGATGCGCTTCTACGAGCTGGACGCAGGGCGCATAACCCTCGACGGCGTGGACATCGCGACCATGTCACGGCAGGAACTGCGCTCGCGGATGGGCATGGTCCTGCAGGATACGTGGCTGTTCGGCGGGACCATCCGCGACAACATCGCCTATGGTCGGCCCACCGCTTCCGAACCCGAGATCCTTGAAGCTGCCCAGGCCACCTACGTGGACCGGTTCGTCCGCTCCCTTCCCGAGGGCTACGACACCGTGCTAGACGACGAAGGCGGCAACGTCTCTGCCGGTGAGAAGCAGCTGCTCACCATCGCCCGCGCCTTCTTGTCCCGCCCGTCTGTGCTGATCCTCGATGAAGCTACCAGCTCGGTGGATACCCGTACCGAGGTTCTGGTGCAGAAAGCGATGAATGCGCTGCGCTCGGACCGCACCAGCTTCGTCATCGCACACCGGCTCTCCACAATCCGCGACGCCGATCTCATCCTGGTCATGGAATCCGGGCAGATCGTGGAACAGGGGACACACGCTGAGCTGCTTGCTACGGGCGGGGCGTACTCACGGCTCTACGAGGCGCAGTTTGCGGCGCCGGCGGCTGAAGAGGTGTGAGCCTTCGGTTTTGGGCTGTTGCTTCCTGACCTTGTTTGGCGTGCCGGCGGGCGTTTTTCAACCTGACGGGGTTGTATTTGGGCTTCCTGCCTTCCAAAGAGGGTCGGGAAGTCACGCTTAGGGTAGCCGCGAGGGCCGCAGCACCGTTGCCTCGCCCGCCCGGGAAGGGTCCAGCGGCACGGCACTCACCAATACAGCCGGCCCCCGGTTCAGCAATCCTCCGGAGATCACCTGGCAACGCACCCCGCCCCTGCCGCGCATTGCTCTGTGGGCACCGGGTGCCAGCATCTGGTCCATCCAGGCGCACGGGTGGGCGGGCCTCCCTGCCTTCAGGCACACGGAACCCCCGCCGGACTCCAGAGTGAACTCATGCCCCAGCAAGGGAGCCAACTCGGCCCCACGGAGCACAACATTTCGCCGCGTTAGCAAGGGATCGAACGGCTCCGCATCCAGTTCCGAGGCAATCGACTCGAGCGCCTCCACCGCGAACAAGGTCACCGCCGCATCCACGTGCGCGGCTTTGCCGAAGAACCTGTCACCCACGATGCCCTTGCCGGCCACAAGTTCTGCCTGTTCCGCATCGGTGGTTGGAACGTCCGCGGCGCCTTCCCGCGCACGGCCAAAATAGGCGTGCGCCGGCGAAACCAGGAGATGCAGCACCTCGACGTCGTACCTGTACTCAGGGGTCATTATTCAACGCTAATGCCTCTACGCTTCGAACGGCAGCTCCTTATGCCGTACGCCACAGCGCTAACGCCGCCCCCGACGATACAGTGGCACGGTGAACTTTGCCGTGGCTTCTGATGGCGCTGAACTCGCCTGGACGTCCGAAGGCGACGGCGAACCAATGCTGTTGATTGCCGGCCAAGCGACCGCCATGGACGGTTGGGGCCCGACGGCGAAGCTTCTGTCCCGCTCCTACCGCGTCATCCGCTTCGATCACCGGGGCATTGGCCGCAGCAGCAAGGGTGACGCCGCGCGTTACACTACCAGGCTGATGGCGGGGGATGCTGCCGAGGTTCTCAAGGCGGCGGGCGTTGATTTAGCACACGTGTACGGCCACTCCATGGGCGGACGTGTGGCGCAGTGGTTGGCCATTGACTACCCGGAGAAAGTACGGACGCTGGTCTTGGCCGCCACTAGTGGAGGCAAGTGGCCAGGTGAGGGTACGGAGGCCGACAAGGTTGCCATGCAGGCCCTCGTCAGCGGGGATAGGAACCGCTTGGTACCGCTCTTCTTTGATGAGGACTGGGCTCACAACAATCCAGAGGCCACGCACACGTTCTTCACTTCCCACGCTTCCGCTTGGGCCAAGGCGCGGCATTTCAAGGCCAGTCGTGAGCACGATGCATGGAGCCGGCTCGGCGATATCAATGCCCCAACTCTGATAATTCATGGCACCGAGGATGCCCTTACGCCGTTACCCAACGCCGTCCTGCTCCGTGAGCACATCCGCCGTTCGGTGCTTGTAAAGGTTCCCGGCGCGGGACATGGCCTGCACCTGGACCACCCGGAGACCATTGACTGGATTCGGCAGTTCGTTACCAAAAAGGGCGCCTAATTCCCACCCGGCCGGAGGTTCTAAAGGTCTTTCCCGCTTAGGTGCCGGACCAAAGCGTCCACAATGGGCAGTTGTCCTTTGACGAGCTTGGTCCGGGCTGTGGCTTCTTCAAACCAACGGGCATCGTCTATCTCCGGAAATTCTTTGATGGCGCCCGAACCCTTGGGCCATTCCATGGGAAAGGTGTTGCTGACAATCTCATCGGGCTGGAAGGAATCCGCTTCTGCAACGAAGGCAGTGATGAGTTTGCCGGAGGGCTGTTTGAAAACCCCCAGGAGCTCGTAGGCGCCAGATGGCGGTGGAGTCCCGATTTCCTCGGTGAATTCGCGGCGGGCAGCAATCAGTGGGTCTTCGTCCTCAAGGAATTCACCCTTGGGAATTGACCATGCGTGCTCGTCCTTATGCGCCCAAAAAGGTCCACCCATGTGGGCAATCCAAAGTTCCAACTCTCCAGTGGAACCTTGCCGGTAAAGCAGGATTCCAGCGCTGCGAATCGTGATGTGACCTCCCCACGTCATAATTTGAACGCGAAATGAACGGACAAAGCCAAGATTACTCCCGGGCAGGCCACCGTTATCCAATTGATGGCATATCGCCCATTTTGGTTCTTCAATTCCCTTCCTAAGGACCCACGTCTACTTGATAATCGAGGAACTGCACGTTCCTCGTGGGGGTGGAACGTCTTTGCGGTCGTCGGTTTTTGCCGGCGACGAGTCTGGGCGCATCAATGGAGGCACGGCTATGGCATGGTCAAGAGGGCTCATTCCGCATGGGCGAATTAAAGCAGCAGGTTTGGCCGTCGTGTTGGCGGTGGGTTTCTCAATGCTCACTGGAGCAGGCTCATCACAGGCGGCCGATACAACTCCCATGGCCGAGGATCCTGGCCCTGTGGGCAGCTTCGCCTGGAAGGGTTTCAACTGGCAGAAGCGCTTCTGGGGTGGGGCCCCGATGTACAACGCGAGCTGGGACGCCAACAACGTGAGCAACCCGGACGCCAACGGGTACGTCAAACTGTCCATCACCAACCCAACCGGCTCGGCTCCCAAGGGTGCAGAGTTCCAGTCCACGCGTGAGGGATTCGGCTACGGAACGTACAGCACCACTGTGGAAAAGGACGTGAGCGCGCTACAGAAGGAAGTAGTCTGGGGTTGCCTCTTCACCTATGACCCGGCGGCCGAACCTGGTTACACGGAGATCGACCTCTGTGAGGCGTCCGCTTGGGGAGGCGGAGCTGCCTATGGCCAGAACTGGCCTGTCACCCAAGGCCATGGCTATTGGTTTGACGCCACACTGCCTCCTGGGCAGGGCAACAACACTGTCACGTTCGGTGTCACCAACGCCCCGATCCTCACACACCGGATGGTCTGGGAACCGGGCAAGCTCACCTTCGAGACGTTTGCCGGCGAAGGCTATGGAGGAACGTTACTGAAGCGGACGGTCCTGCAGGGCTCAACAGTTCCACTTCCGGCCAAGGAACAGATCCACTTCAACCTCTGGGTTACCGGAGGTGGTGGCGGTGATGCTGCCCATGTGGCACCTGAATCCGTCACCATCCGTGATTTCTCATTTGTCCCGGGCATCCCGTTGACGGCCCCAACACCCACTATCACCGGAACGGCGGCAGTTGGATCAACACTGACTGCCAATCCAGGCGCGTGGACCACCGGAATTGCATTGACTTATCAGTGGTTCAAGAACGGCACGGCAATCGCTGGCGCAACGGCCGCCACGCGGGTCCTTGCAGCCGCGGATCAGGGTGCCACGCTGACCGTCAGGGTTACAGGCACCAAAGCCGGCTACGCAACTACCACCAAGGAATCGGCGCCCACAGCTGCCGTGGTGGCCGGTACGCTGCTTGCACCTACTCCCACGATCACGGGCACTCTCACTGTTGGTTCCACGCTGACGGTCAACCCAGGGACGTGGACCTCGGGCACCACTCTGACGTACCAGTGGTACCGCTCCGGTGTGGCGATCACCGGGGCAACAGCCAAGACCTACGTTCTAGTGGGCGCCGACCAAGGCGACACCATGCGGGTGCGGGTTACAGGAACGAAGGCCGGGTACACGTCGGTATCCAAGTATTCCGCCAACACGGCACTCGTAAGTTAAGGGAACGGTGGGTTAAGACAACAAACCCGCGGTTGTGTCGCGCTGGGGGCGTGATCCGACACAACTGCGGGTTTGCTGGGCGTGCTGGTTTCTCTTAAGCGCTAGTTAGCCTGCGCGCGGACCGGGACGATCCTCTTGATGGCCAGGCCAAGGGCCAACATCGCGAAAGCGGCCAGTGCGAACCAGAAGAGGTCCCCGGCGCCGGTCATGGCAAGAGTGCCGGAGCCGGCCCCTCCTACGATTGCTGCGCCTACGGATCCTGCTGGGTTGTTGTACATGAGTCGTTTACCAAACTTTCTTTCTGTTGAATGCGGCGTCCAGGTAGGCCTTGGCATGGACTGCCTGGAGGAAAACGTCGATGACGGTTTCGTACATGGTTGCGGCAAGCAACATGTACCTCCAGCCCCGGAAACGCAGGGTTACTATGCGTTCCAGGACGAAGATGCAGGTGACGGCGAGCCAGAATGGGTGGAGATTCAGCCCCATTCCAGTGGTCAGGGCAAAAACGATGGATCCGAGATAGGCCAGGGTCACCAGGACGCCGAGCATGGAGAGGAACTGACGTCCCCAGTAGGCCCTGGTTACTTTGGTCCACCCGTACTGCACGCAGTTCTCCACGGCTCCGCGCTTCCAGCGGAGCCGCTGGGACCATAGTTCCCGCCACGTGGGCATGACTTCGGTGACCAGCGTGCAGTTTGATGGAGAAGCTATGCGGTATCCGAGGGTGAGGAGTGCGAAGGACAATTCGTTGTCTTCGGTCAGCACCGAGGTATCGTAGACGCCGCCCTCGCCGTTTCCGGGAGGAAGCGTACCGTTCAATCGTGCTGCGACGACGTCCCCAAGGGTTTTAATGCGGAATAGCGCGGCAGTCCCGGTGACTACCAGGCATCTGCCATGGAGGCGCTTAACATCCCGCGCGTAGCGGGCGTACTCATTTCGCTGCAGGTGACCTACGAATCCGCCTCCGGGTCCACCGCTGAACACTCCGCCCACGGCGCCCAGCAGTTCGTCCTTGAGGAGGTTGCTGGTGGCATTTTCGATGAAGTCCGGGGCCAGCTGCGAATCGGCGTCCTGCACCAGAACCAGGTCTTCGGGATCCGCTCCGGGAAGAAGCCGCCCCAGGGCGAAGTTCAGGGCACCGGCCTTCTTATCCTTGTTGCCAACTGTGCGGAAGACTTCGACGCCCTGGGCCAAAGCGAGTTGTTCAGTATCGTCAGTGCAGTTATCGGCCACCACGATCACACGATCCGGACGTTTGGTCTGGATGTTCAGCGAGATAAGCGTTTCGGTAATGCCAGCGGATTCGTTGTGTGCCGGGACCAGAACCGTGACCACACCACCGGGGGCGCGGTGGGATCCTCGTGGTGGAGCAGTTGTCTCTGAATTGACGCCCCTTTGCATGCTGGGATCCCTCCGTTCGAACCTTGAAGTGGTGTTTCACTTAGAGTTCCAACGCAAACGCAAGAAACCTGCGCGCAAAGCATCAAGGAAGTCTCAAGGTTTGATCAGGAGTTCCCTGACGGCGTCACGACGCAGAAAACGCAAGAGGACGACGCCGGGAGGTCCCGGCGTCGTCCTCTTGCGTTGAGTTTGAGCTG
Organism: Paenarthrobacter sp. YIM B13468; assembly: GCF_042788025.1. Lineage (NCBI taxonomy): Bacteria > Bacillati > Actinomycetota > Actinomycetes > Micrococcales > Micrococcaceae > Paenarthrobacter > Paenarthrobacter sp. YIM B13468. The sequence continues at coordinate 55,293 of NZ_JBHZPI010000024.1, forward strand.
CTTAGCGGCTCAGGCTAACGGTGAAGGTTTTCGGTCCGCTGAGCGTTACTGCGATGCCGCAGTTTTCTGCAGCGGCGCGGGGGGAAAGATCCCGGATGGCGGCGTCGATGGTGTGGTCGATTGCCGACTTGTCCCAGATTTTCAGCGTGATGGAGTCAGTATGTGTCGTCATTGTCAGTACTTTCACTCAGGCCGTTAACAGCCCCAAGCTTCTTCGCAGGGGCCGCATCCTCGTCGGTGAGGATTGCTGATTCAGCTTGTATGGGAACGAATTCCCTCATTCATGGTTCATGCTGCCCACCGCGATTGACAAGCTAATCCGGCCAAGTGTGACCGATTACACGTTGGACGTTACTCCGTGTAACCCGTGCTGACGCTCTGCTCGCGCCAATGATCCACCTCGGCCCGCTGGGCTTCCTCCACCGCACCGTAAGCGTAGGCGGCATCTGCACCCAGCAGCAGGAAGGCGGGCGTCTCGGCTGCTTCGACGGCGGCGATGATCACCTCTGCTGCTTTGCCCGGGTCGCCGGGCTGAGTGCCGTGCATGGTGTCATTTTCCTTGCGGCGCTTGCCGGCCGTCTCGGCGTAGTCCTCAATTGCCTGCGCCGACTGGGTGAGCGAACGCCCGGCAAAGTCGGTACGGAACGCACCGGGCTCTACCACTGTCACGGAGATCCCCAAAGGCTTCAGTTCCTTCTGCAACGAGCCGGACAGGCCCTCCAGCGCAGCCTTCGACGCTGAGTAATACCCGGAACCGGGCGGGCAGATCCGGGCGCCGATGGAGGAAATATTCACGATCGCACCGGATCGGCGGGAGCGCATGCCTGGCAGGACGGCCTTGATCATGGCGACCGGACCAAAAACGTTGGTGTCGAACAGCGCCCGGACGTCGCCGTCGTCGCCTTCTTCAATGGCTGCGCGGTAACCGTAACCGGCATTGTTGACCAGGACGTCCACCGCGCCAAACCGGTCCTCGGCCTGTTGCACGGCGGCGTCTACCTGCGACTGTTCGGTGACATCCAGGGCCAAGGCAAGGGCCGTCGTCGGAAATTCAGTGGTTAGATCCTGCAGTTTGGAGACGTCGCGCGCGGTGACGACGGCCTTATCGCCCCGCGCTAGCACGGCTTGGGCCAGCGCGCGGCCGAGTCCGGTGGAGCAGCCAGTGATGAGCCAGGTAGTCATGATGTTCCTTTCGAGGGTGGACCACTCCATTGGAACGCTACTCCTTGCTGCTGTGGGAGTGCCGCTGTTTCGGGGTACCCGCAGTGCCTCCCACATCGTGATGCATATGAAGGGCGTATGGCCTTGACCATCTTCGAAGCTCGACGGCCTCAAAAACAACTCCAATCCGTTGGATTCGGTGCCTGTGGGCGGCAAAGAAGGTCAGGAACCAGCGGAGTCCTGGACAATTCAAGTTCTGTCAAACTCTTGACTGATCTGTTTTTTCACTGGTAAACCTTTAGGCGGAAAGCGTTTTCTCACCCCACTTCAATTAGGAAGACAGGCGCTTTGTCAGTGAGTGAAACGTTCCAAAATCTAGGGCGGCAGATCCACTGTCGCCCAACATCAAAGGAGATGTCCTTGGTTTACCCCATGAAGTGTTCCTTTCGCAGTGCCAGTGCCCGTCGGGCGGTCCCACTGGCGGCCTCGGCTTCCCTGGTCGCGGCAGCTATCGCCTTGACCGGAGTCCCGTTGGCGCAAGCAGCTCCCGCCCAAGCAACCCCTGCCCAAGCCGACGTGTCGACGCAAGCCGGCCTCCCCGGCGTCGTGCCTGCCGAAAAGGCCACCCAGACGCTTAAGCGGCAGGTCGAAAACCTGGACCGCGCACCTGTTGCGGTCTTGACCGACCAAGGCGTAACCGTGAGCTGGCGCATGCTCGGCCTGGACGCGGACAGCATCGGTTTCCAGGTGCTGCGTGACGGCGTTAATATCACCGAGGAGCCCATCCGGAACGCCACCATGTTTGTGGATCCGGACGGAACGGCGGCGTCCCGCTACGTCATCAAGACGGTAGGAAATGGCCAACGTCAGGACAAGTTGACTGAAGCGGTCACGCCGCTGGCGCAGAACTACCTGGCCATCAAGCTCGATAAGCCCGCCGACGGCGTGACTCCGGACGGCAAGGCCTACACGTACTCGGCCAACGATGCAACGGTGGCCGATCTCGACGGCGACGGCAAGTATGAGGTCATCCAGACGTGGGCGCCGTCCAACGCCAAGGACAACTCGCAGTCCGGCTACACAGGCAACGTTTACGTCGACGCCTACAAGCTGGACGGCACCAAGCTGTGGCGCATCGACCTCGGACGCAACATCCGCGCCGGCGCCCACTACACACAGGTGCTGGCCTACGATTTCGATGGCGACGGCAAGGCCGAGGTCTCGTTCAAAACAGCAGACGGCACCCGCGACGCGGCCGGCACCGTGATCGGAAACGCCGACGCCGACTTCCGCAACAGCGCTGGATATGTTCTGTCCGGTCCGGAATTCCTGACGGTCTTCAGGGGTGAGACGGGAACCACCATGGATACGGTCGCTTACGAGCCTGAGCGCGGCACTGTTTCCAGCTGGGGCGACAACTACGGCAACCGCGTGGACCGGTTCCTTGCTGGCGTGGCGTATCTCGACGGCGAACACCCCTCCATGATGTTTAGCCGCGGCTACTACACCCGCACTGTCCTGGTGACGTACGACCTTGTGGCTGGGAAGCTTGTGAAACGGTGGACCTTCGATTCCAACCTGGCCGGTGACGAGTACAAGGGGCAGGGCAACCACAACCTCTCCGTGGCTGACGTGGACCAGGATGGCAAGGATGAGTTCGTCTTTGGCTCCATGACCATCGATGACAACGGTCAGCCGCTCTACAACACCAAACTGGGTCACGGCGATGCGATCCATACCGGCGACCTTGATCCCTCGCGCCCCGGACTGGAGACATTCGCAGTCCACGAGAGCATGAGCCAGAGCGGAAACCGGGGTGCCACCTTCCGTGACGCTGCCACGGGTGAAGTCCTCTGGAGCATCCCGGCCATCAAGGACACTGGACGGGGTGCGGCTGGAGATATCGATCCCCGCTATGCCGGTGCCGAGGGCTGGGCGATCGGCGGCACCGCTGCATGGGATTCACCCGTGGGCCAGTTGATGTCCGCCAAGGGAGAGCTGATCGCGGAGAAGATTCCTGCCGCGAACTTCCTGGCTTGGTGGGATGGCGATCTCCTCAGGGAGATTGTGGACCACGACTACGACGCAACGGTATCCCGTGGCGTTCCCACCATCTCTAAATGGAATTGGGAAACCGAGCAGAGCGACCGACTGCTGACGGCTGACGGCGCCCGCAGCAACAACACCACGAAGGGAAACCCGTCCATCCAGGCGGACATCCTGGGAGACTGGCGTGAAGAGATCGCCTGGCCGTCCACGGACAGCACCGAACTGCGCATCTACACCACCACGGCTCCAACTGAGGTCCGCTTGCGGACGTTGATGCACGACACCGTGTACCGCACTGCCGTTGCCCGGGAAAACGTGGCGTACAACCAGCCGCCGCACCCGAGCTTCTACATCGGCGAGGGTATGCAGACTCCGGCGTTGCCCGCCGTCGTCTATTCCGGCCAGAAGTAGCGGCGCGAATTCAGAGGAGCGTCGCCTTAACAGGAGTGCCGCCCGGATCGTGGTGATCCGGGCGGCACTGGCTGTTTGTTTCGTGTGGGTGGCTACTACCGCTGGCCGGGCAGTCCTCCCATTGGTGGGATGTAGCCCGGGCCGAAGCCCTTATCGTCCTTCCGTTCCTCGGCACTGTGCGTATCGCTGTCCGCGGTCTCGTCGGAATCGCCGTCCAGATCTGCCAGGCCATTGGTCTGATCGAAAGGGTGCGTAATGGGGTCTACGATCGGGACGTCGCCGGGCTTATCAGTGCCAGCCGCGGATGGTGTACCGCTTGTGGTCGTGGTCGCCGTGGTGCTCGTTGTCGCCGTCGTGCCCATGGCAGCATCCCGTTCGGGCGCCTTGTGCTCGATGTATTCCTTGAACTTCTTCAAGTCTGACTCCGCCTGCCTTTCAACCACATGCAATTTGTCGCCGAGGAATTCAAGGACGCCGTGCGGTTCGTATTCCAGGGACAGATGCAAGGAGGTCTGGCTTGGCCCGGCTTCCTTGAAGTCCACCCAGCCGGCATTCTTGGCACCTTCCACAGCGGCCCATGCCACAGCCCGATCCATGTCCTGCTGAACGATCTTCGCTTCCCAGCGGCGATGGACGCCAGCGATTTCGGCTACCCATTCCAGGCGATCATCGCTCAGGCGCGTCACGCGTTCCACCCCACCCATGAAACGGGGGAACTCCTCGAACTGCGTCCACTGTCTGTAGGCCATACTCACCGGAACGTTGACCATGATGGTTTTGTCGACTTTCGTGGTCACGATGTCCTCCTCTGACTCGCTACCGTATTTGTCAGCATACTTACAGTATCGAGCTTTGAGCGTGGTCACCAGAGGTTCCCGATAGCTTGTTGTTGTCGTCGCTTCCTGACCCTCTTTGGGCGGCTGGGGGAGAGAATTCAGCCCCTTTGGGTTACATTCTGCTGCTTTCGGCGGCAAAGAAGGTCAGGACCCAACAGGACTTACGACGCCGGGACCTCCTCACCGGGCCCTCGAGGCAGCCCTCCTTGGGCGGCCGTGGCTTCCTGACCCTCTTTGGGCGGCTGGGGGAGAGAATTCAGCCCCTTTGGGTTACATTCTGCTGCTTTCGGCGGCAAAGAAGGTCAGGAGCCAACAGGACTTACGACGCCGGGCCCCCTCGCCGGGCCCTCCAGGCAGCCCTCCTTGGGCGGCCGCGGCTTCCTGACCCTCTTTGGGCGGCTGGGAGAGAGGATTCAACCCCTTTGGGTTACTTTCCGCTAGCCGCGGCGGCGAAGAAGGTCAGGACCCAACAGGAATTACGACGCCGGGCCCCCCTCGCCGGGCCCTCCAGGCAGCCCTCCTTGGGCGGCCGTGGCTTCCTGACCCTCTTTGGGCGGCTGGGAGAGAGGATTCAACCCCTTTGGGTTACATTCTGCTGCTTTCGGCGGCAAAGAAGGTCAGGACCCAACAGGACTTACGACGCCGGGACCTCCTCACCGGGTAGCGCGCCTCCGATGAGAGCGAGGTTTTGGATGAGGGCCAGTCCGAACTGGGCGGTGTCGTTGGTGGAAACAGTGGGGGCCTCGTCCACTGGTTTAAGGACGTAGGGCGGGAGGATCTTTTTCAACGTGAAGGCCTCGGCATGGTTCAGGTTCTCCCCGCCCTCGGCAAAGCTGGCCCAAGCTAGCTCCGCCAGGTCCGGGGACTCCAGCCGGGCTGCCGCGTAGGCCGTGAGTCGGCTGTGTGCCTGCGTCAGGTAGATGCCTGCCAAGGGCTGTCCCACTTCCGCTGCCTGCTCCTCAGGCGAAGCCAGGAACAGCCGGCAATACTGCAGCCACGCGTTCTCAAAGGATTCATCGGGCACCAAGCTGATGAGTTCGCTGCAGATTTCGACCAAACCGAACACGGCACTCAGGTGCGAGACGCTGATGGCTTCCCTGCCGGCGTCGAACCTTCCCTTGTCCAGGTCGTAGAGCGCCTCGCCCGTGAGGAAGCCGTATTTCAGGGCGCCGATATCGGCCATAGTGCCCAAGAGCCGGTCGCGTGAGCGGGGGTTTCCGGTGCGTTCCCAGTCGGTGAGCCAGGTGGCTGCGAGCGAGCCCCAGTCCGTACCGAGCCCTACGCCCAAGGCGCCGCGGTCCGGGCGGTAGGTATCGGCGTCGGGCCTGACTTTGCGGACGGGGTCCAACCCGAGGAAGTTCTGGTCGCTGTCCACGAGTTCGGTGAGGAGGTCGCCGGTTCGTTCATCGGCGGTCAGGTAGTAGTAGAAGCGACGGTAGGCCGGGGTGCTGATGCGCAGTTGCTTGGCGCTGCATCCCCAGTGCTGCACGTTGTGCCGCGAGCCCAGACCGCGCCATGGGCCGAGGTGGTACACATCCACTTCGCCGGTATGGCGGGTCATGGCCTCGGCGAAGCGGAAGACGTCGGCGCGGCCCGAGCGGAGGTACATGTACCAAAGCCAGAGGTCCGGCGAGAGTTCCGAGTTGTCCCAGGCGTAACCGCCGACGTCGTACCGCCAGACATGCCGGTCGGAGTCGTAGGTGTGCATGACGTCTCCGTAGTTCCAGAACCCGTACCAGCGGCGTTGCTCGGTTTGGCCGTGGTAGAAGTCGAACAGGAAATCCAGCTTGTCTTCCAGCTCTGCGCGGGCCGGGGTACTGCGGTCCACGGGTGACCAGTCACCGAAGACTCCGGCGGCGTGCAGGTACTCGGGCGATGGCTGCAGAAGCGCGGGAGTGGACGCCGAGAGGGCATCGGCCGCGAGGCTTTCCGTGGAGGGTGTGGCGTCATAGGCGAACAGGGTCAGCTCATGGGTACGTCCGATGCCGGTGGGATTGCCGAAGCCGGGCTCGTAATCCTCGTACGTGATCTCCAGGCCCTCGAGTTGTTCCTCAAAGGTGTCCTGCCCCAAGCCGTCATGGTAGAAGCGGAGGTCCATGGGCTGCGCTTCGGGGGAGAAGAGCCACGCCGTCATTGTGGCTTCTGCAGTTGCGGCGCCGCGGATGTCCAGTTGGCCCGGGTGCGACTGCCAGAAATCTCGCACGCCAACCCCGAATCCGCCCCGGAGGTCACTCAGCAAGCAGAAGCCTGAGGACCGGGTTCCGCCGCAAATGCCCACCCAGCCGTGGCCCGGAGCGGTACGTTTCCGCAGCTCAAAACCGTCTGCGCTCAGCTGCGTGAGGGTGTAGTCGTTCCACGACGGGATGAGGTGCAATCGCTCGGAAACCAGCGGGCTCCATTCGGTGGACGGGGGAGTGGGTTCCCCGGCAATCTGGGCTTGGCGCACAGCCTCGCCCGGATCCCGCCGCAGGCCCGTCAACCCGCGGACCGCTTCCACGACAAAGCCTCCGTCCGCGCCGGCGATCCGGACGTGGCGATCGTGCAATTCGCTCTCCAATGGAACGTTGAACTGGACGCCCAGCCCGGCCAGGAAGTCCGTATCCGCCTCGCCATCCCAAATTAAGGAATGCATCATCCGGATGCTCCGCGCGCCGGCGTAAAGGTAGAAACGGATGGTGAACGGAAGCCATTCCCTTTCGCCCAGGTCCGCCCGGTGACGGCCCTCCAACCGCACGACCGCCCGAACAGGGCCGTGCTGCTCCACCGTTACGGACATGACGTGGCCGGTGAAACCTTGGCGGGTTGTGCTGCCGGCTCCCTCACTTAGCCCGGTCTGGAGAAGACTCACGAGTCTGCCATCCTTCGCTACCACCGAACCGTCGCGGGTCAGCGGACTGAAGCGGGTCAACGTACTGAACAGCGTGGGGCCTGATCGGGGGAGCACCATCTCCAAGGTGCCGGTAGAGACCGTTACAGACTCTTCCGTTTCGGTGACCGTCACCTCAGGTGAGCGTTCGACGGCGGCTGCCGGGCCGCCGTCGTGCTCTGACGGTGGGTGCGCGGTGCCTTTGTTGGTGGTGACGCTGTATGCCGCCGATGGCTGATCCGTGGCGCCGACCGCTAGGCCCGCCCACTTGAGGGAGCCGTCGGGCCAGGTAGCGAGCGGCCAGGTTTGGGCGTTGATGGCCTCGCCGCTGGCATCGAGGACGGACAACTCTTCCGCGCCCCGTACGGTACCCCGTGGAAAGGGCATCCCCCACGTCGTGCCGCCGCTAAGTCTGGCGGGCGGTTCGCCGTCGAGCCACGTGATCGGGGCGTGCTGAGTCATGTTCGATTCCACCTAAGGTTCCGGAAAGCGCTTTCTTTGGTACGTTTCAAAAACCTACCTCCGGGCGTTGCGGGCCGCAAGAGGTGACCGCGGAATGATCCCAAAAACCGTCCCTGGCGACTAAGGAGAAGCGTGGGGAGCAGATCGTGCGGGGGAATCGCGATGGACTGCGAACGCCTGATGCCATTAGCGGCCGGCAGAAAAACCGGCGACGGCGGGAGTGTCGCGCCGTCGTCGGCGTATCGTTTAAGTCCCGGCCGCCTCTTGAAACGGACTTGTGTCATGGCGCGATTGATTATCATGGGCCCTCCAGGTTCCGGCAAAGGCACGCAAGCGGAAGTGATCGCCCGGCATTTCTCGATCCCCGCGATCTCTACGGGAGACCTCTTCCGTGCACATGTTCGGGACAAGACGGAACTCGGCGCAGAGGCCGGCGAGTACATGGACCGGGGTGAGTTTGTTCCTGACCATGTCACCACGGCTATGCTCCGCCAACGCCTGGAAGACGCCGATACAGGGAACGGGTTCCTCCTGGACGGCTACCCGCGCAATGTCATCCAAATTGGCGCCCTTGATGAGATTCTGGCCGCAAAACAACAGGCACTTGAAGTGGTTCTCGTGCTGACAGTGGAAGATGCCGAGCTCGTTGCCCGCATGCTTCAACGGGCTCAGGAACAGGGCCGCAGCGACGATACTGAACTTGTGATTCAGCGCCGGCTGGAGCTGTACCGGGATGAAACGCAACCTGTGGTGACTGCGTACAGCCAACGCGGAATCCTGTTGATGGTGGACGGCTCCGGCGATCGCGAATCGATCACGGCTGCTGCGATCGCTGCGGTGGAGAAGGCCTTGGCGGCTTAGCGCGCCACGGACGAAAGGCCGGAGCTAAGGGCACGGAGATAGGCCGCGAATCCTTCGGGTGCCCGGGCCTGCAGTCGCCCGGAGGTTATCACCTTGGTGGTGTCCGTGGCGATGACCGCCAGCCCGAGCCGCCGAAGGCGTTCAACCAGGACCCGGTCCTCGTGGGACCTTAGCCTCGGAAAGCCGCCCGCGGCCAGATACGCAGAAGCACGGACGCCAAGGTTTGCCCCGTAAATATGGGGATGGTCCTCCCGGGAGGGGTGCAGTTCCCGCCAGCGTTCCAGGACTGCCTCGTCCATGTCCCGGGAGTCCGGCTCCACGGATCCCAAGATGGCGTCGGCACCGGCGTTGGCAAGTTCCACCTGTCGCACCAGCCAGTGCCCCGGGACGGTGGAGTCGGCGTCGGTGGTGGCCAACCACGTACCTGCGCCTGCGCCTGCGGCGAAGGGCAGGCGTTCCAAGGCTGCACGGATGCCGGCGTCGCGGCTGGCGCCCGTGCTGCGAAATCCGACCTCCACCGGGAGGAAACGGAGATCAGCCAAAGTGTACGCAGCCGTGATGCTGGAGGATCGGTCCGTGCAGGCGTCCAGGACCACAGCGATTGAAACCCCGATTCCGGCGTGCTCGCGCTGAAGGGCATCCGCCGCGGTCTGCAACGCCGCCAATGCTGAGCCGATGTGCCTTTCCTCGTTGTGGGCCGGCATGACCACCGCGACGCTCCGGATTTTTTGCCGCTCCGCGGCGGTCACAGCGTTTCACTCGGGGCAACAAGGATCTCCAGCACGAAGTCCCTTTCCCGGTAGATCCCATGCGCGGGCCACACAAGATGGCTGCGGGCCATTGCGTGCACCGCCTCTGCGTCCAACTGCCAGCCCGAGATCGGATGCCGCCAATGGCAAAGAAGCAGGGTGCCGCCGGGGCGGGTGGAAGCTCGAATCCGGTCCAGCAGTTCGATCAGTTCTTCCGGCGAAAGGTAATAGCCCGTCTCGGACAACACCACCAGGTCGAAGGTCCCTTCCGGCCACTCATCCGGCACAGTGAGGTGGCGGGCTTCGGCCGATGGGTATCCGGAGAGCCGCTGTCTTGCCTGGAGCAATGCCGTGCTGCTGGCGTCCACTCCAAGGAACTGCCGGCATCGCCTTGCGAGTTCCTCGCTGAGGGTGCCGATGGAACAGCCCAGTTCCAAGCCGGAATCATACGACTCCTTGGGCAAGGCCCCCAACGTCAGGGCCCGCTTGCGGCGTTCGTACCAACTGGAGGAGTAGTCCCACGGATCCTCTTCACGGGAGTGAACCTCGTCGAAGATCCGCTCTGCGTCTGCTGCTGTGTTGCTCCCCGCCGTGAATGGGTGCCAGGCGAAGGTCTCGAAGTGACGGGAAAAGTGCTCAAGGAAAGTCCCGGACAGCAGCGTCTCATCACCCGGCTGCTCGGACAACGGTTCCACTTGCGAGGCATGGGCGCCCATTGCCTTGTTCTTGGCTTCCCGCTCCGCCGCGGTTAACGGGACCCGTACCCATGACTGCCACGCGGCATCGCCGGGTCCTGCCCAGAGCCAATACCAAATGGGGTACTCCAGCAGGCCATGGCCTCCGGCGCCGGCAACCCTGGCTGCGATCGAGCCCAGGGTGTCGTGGTCTGTGTGCCCGTCCGAGCGGTAGGGCGCCACGATCACCACGTTGTCCGCCGGATGGCCTGACGTTGCTTCGCGAACCGCGTCTTCGATTCGATTTTCATGGGCGGCCAGCCGCCCGTCCGCCAGCTCCAGGAATTGCCACGCCGCGCTGGGAGCCAGCCCGGACACAGCCGTGTCGAACTCATTGAGCCTGACGGCGGCAAGCTGTTCCGGCGTCGTGGTTTGCGACTCCGGGTGCGAGGCTTCGCCGGCTGTGCAGAGCAGGAGCTTCACGCTTGCCCCGCTGTGGTGGAGCTTGGCAAGGAGGCCGCCGGCGCCGAGTGTTTCGTCGTCCGGATGCGCGGCGAGCACCACAAAGGCCATGCTTGTGAGCCTGCTTGCGTCGAGCGGCAATTCCGGCAAGGCAGCGACGCCGCTGGCCGCCCATTCCGCCTCGGTTGTTCCCGTGTCTGCGTGCGAGAAGCTCACCATCCGGCGTCCCCATCCAGAGTCAAGGCGCCCAACTGCGCGTCGTCGCGCAGGGCGTGGTGCTGGCGAATGTATAAGGACAGGTCCGCTATTCGTTTTCCGTACGCCTCGTTGAAAGCCAGCGGGCCCGGTCCGAGGTTCTGGCTCACAACCGTTAGGACACGTTCGACGGCGGCGGCAACAGTCCCGCGGACGCGCAAGGCTTCGCTCCAGGCGCTGGAGCCGTCCGCACCTGAATCGGCCAGGCCGCCGGCGTCGATCCGTTCGGCTGTTTCGGCCAGGTATCCGCCGACGGAGGTGAGGATCCGGTCCACCTCGCCCAGGGAAGCGAGGGCGATCTGGTCCGGGTTCCGGCCGTTTCCTACGCCCGCGGCCAGGGCTGCCCTGAAGTCACGGGCCATTGCCACGGCTCCGCCGAACCAGCACGAGGCCACTCCCATGCCACCCCAGGCGAAGCCGGGACGTTTGAAATACCAGCCCTCGTCGCCCACCGGTGCTGCCTTCACATGCTCGAACTGGACGGTGCCGCTGGGGATTTCCTGCAGGCCGCGGCTGGTCCACTTCGGGGTTTCGCACGATACTCCAGGGTCCTTCAGGCTGACGGCGAAGGCCGTCCTGCCGTTGCCTTCCGTGTGGGCTGTGATGATGGCATTGTCCAGTTGGGCGGCCAGCGAGCACCAGGGTTTGGCGCCGTTGAGTACGTAGTTTCCGGCAGGGCCGGTCTTGGCCTCGAGTTTCATGCCGGGGCCTTCGGCCGCGAAGACCCCCCACGTGCCTGTCTCGATTGCTTCGGAACCGGACTGGGCCAGGATCGCGAGGGCATCCAGATGGGGTTCAAGGACGCGTCCGGCGGCCACGTCCACAGCCGTTACGGACGCCAGGAGTTCCCAGAGCTTGGCTGTGTTGCCCTCGCCAGGTTTCGGGGCAGTGTGTCCTATCTCCCCGGCAATAGCCAACAGTTCAGGGATGTTACCCACGGCCGACCGGATCTCTTCGAGTACGGGTTCCAGGGCTTGAAGTTGAACGGACTCGGAACTGATGCGTACGGGATGGGCTTCGGGGTCGCTCATGGAGTCAAGCCTAAACTAAGGAGCCTTAGGTTATGGCAGGAGAAGCAAGAACGACGGCGGGAGGGGCCGATGCTTGGCATCGCGCCGAGCTGCGACGGAGGTGAGCAGTGCGCTGGGTTTCCAACGAGTTCCGCCCGCGGAAAAGTTCCCATTGGTCGCCACATGACGCCGCTTGTTCACAAGTTTTGTCACAAGAATCACATCGTCTTGTCATTTCATGTGACAAGATTCCTACGCTGGAAGGGTCAATGTTCCCGAGCCTTAGGAATTTCAGTGCCACAACCAAACGACTCCGCTTCCATCTCCACCGACTCCCACAGCCCGCCCGGAAAGAACCCGCCTGGCAAGAACCCGCACGGCAACCCCCGCAAAGCCGGAAGTTTCCTCAGCAACCTGGGCGCCGACCTCCCTGCGTCCTTGGTGGTTTTCCTTGTTGCGCTTCCCCTTTCCCTCGGCATCGCGGCAGCCTCCGGAGCACCCGTCATGGCCGGGCTCATCGCAGCCGCCATCGGAGGAATCGTCGCCGGCAGCCTAGGCGGCTCCCCACTTCAGGTGAGTGGTCCCGCCGCCGGGCTGACCGTCGTCGTCGCCGGTCTGGTTGATGAGTTCGGTTGGCAGGTGACGTGCGCTATTACTGCGGGCGCCGGCGTCGTGCAGTTACTGCTGGGCATTAGCCGCGTAGGCAGGGCGGCACTCGCCGTTTCGCCGGTGGTGGTCAAAGCGATGCTGGCCGGCATCGGCATCACGATCATCCTGCAGCAGTTGCATGTGCTTCTCGGTGGCCAGGCGGCTGGGTCCGCCGTCGAAAACCTGACCGCACTTCCGGTGGCCATCACCAATGTCGAGCTGCACTCCGCCCTTCTGGGCCTGGCAGTCGTGGCCATCCTCCTCGCCTGGAAATACCTGCCCACCGCAGTGCGGAAGATTCCCGGCCCGCTGGCGGCGGTCGTCGCTGTCACCGCTTTGTCTGCAGCAGTTGCGCCCAGCGTCGAGCGCATCAGCTTCAGCGGTTCGCTGTTCGACGCCGTTGCCCTGCCAAGCTTGCCCGACGGCAACTGGCGTGCCGCAGTCATGGCAGTCATCACGGTAGCCCTGATCGCAAGCATCGAGTCGCTGCTGTCCGCGGTCGCGGTGGACAAGATGCACGCGGGCACCCGGACCAATCTCAACCGGGAGCTCGTCGGCCAAGGCTCCGCCAACGTGGTCTCCGGAATGCTCGGCGGCCTCCCCGTGACGGGCGTGATCGTCCGCAGCGCCACCAACGTTGAGGCAGGCGCCGCGAGCCGTACATCCGCCATCCTGCACGGCGTGTGGGTCCTGGTGTTCTCGGCACTGTTCGCCGGTCTCATCCAGCTGATTCCGTTGTCCGTGCTCGCAGGCCTGTTGCTCGTCATCGGCGCCAAGCTCATCAAGGTCGCCGACATCAAGACCAGCCTCCGAACCGGCGACCTCCTGGTCTACGTAGTCACGCTGGCATGCGTTGTTGTACTGAACCTGCTCGAAGGCGTCATTATCGGCCTCGCGCTCGCGGCCCTCTGCGTGTTGTGGCGGGTACTCCGTGCTCAGATCCACGCCCATGCTCCCGCGGGTGAGGGGCTGCCGTGGCGCCTCATGATCGAGGGGTCCTGCAGCTTCTTCGCCCTCCCTCGGCTGAACCGCGTGCTTCACTCCGTGCCCGACGGACAGGACGCAGTGGTTGAACTCAACGCCGATTACCTCGATCACGCTTTCCGCGAGGCTCTGGTCGCCTGGCAGACGCAACACCGCTCCAGCGGCGCCTCGGTGGTGTTGGAGGAACACGGAACCACCGCTTTCACCGACGCCGCGGACAACACTCCCCAGCGTCAGGATCCACGCGAATTCCCGCTGCCGCCCAGGACTTCCTGGCAGTCGTCGCCTCTGGATGGTGCCCACCAGGAAGCGCACGACGACGGCGGGCAGCTTCCGCTGCGGTCGATCCTCCTTGGCATCGACAAATACCATCGGCGCTACGCAGACAAGGTTCGTCCGCTGGTGCAGGATTTGACCGAGGGGCAGAACCCAGACACATTGTTTGTGGCCTGCGTCGACTCCCGGGTCAATCCGAACCTGATCACCAGCAGCGGCCCGGGCGACCTTTTGACGCTGCGCAATATTGGCAACGTAGTGTGCCCTGATGGCCGGGATGCCTCGATCGACTCGGCACTGGCATTCGCGGTCAAGGGCTTGTCCGTGGACTCGATCGTGATCTGCGGCCACTCCAACTGTGGCGCGATGAAGGCCGTAATAGCCGACGCCGAGGGTGCGGCCGCGGCCTTGGGTGGGGGCTTCGATGCCTGGTTGGAGCACGCCCGGCCGAGCTACCGCTCGCTGTTGGACGGTCATCCTGTCGCCCTTGCTGCCGAAGCTGAAGGATACAGCCGGCTGGACCAGCTAAGCATGGTGAACGTCGCTGTCCAGCTCCAGAAACTCGAAGAGCACCCGGTTACCGGGCCCGCTTTAACAACTGGGCAAGTGCAGGCCACGGGCTTGTTCTACGACATCTGCACGGCCCGGGTGGTCCTGGTCACGCCGCAGGGCATCGAGCAACTGGATCCGAGCATGGCCGTTCACTAGTCTGCCAGCTGGCTTGCGTTGGCCTGCGTTGGCCTCCGTTGCCTCATGACCAGCTTTGAGGTGACACTGGCCCCGACACGCCGATACCTGCGGCGTGTCGGGGCCGCTTGGCTGTCAAAAATGGTCGTGAAGCAACAGGGCTCCTTCCTGTGGGGATCTTTGGCTCGAGAGCAGCCGTCAGCCCTCCCCGTGGCCCCGCAAAGTGCGGAATACTGGAGCCGGAACCACGATTTCCGGCAGGAAAGGACTGCCGTGGGAGGAGGTGGCGAAAACGTGAACGCGGAGAACAACGCCTTCAGGCGGAAGCTCGAGCGGGGCGCGGAATTGCGGGCCGTCCGCTCGTGGGGCGGCAATGCCGAGGAAGACGCAGAGCTAGAGGCGGCCGACGCAGAAGACCGGGAGAAACGCCGGAAGGTGGACGATGCCGCGCGGGTCGAATATTTGATCCGGGATGCCATGAACCAGGGCAAGTTCGACAACCTCAAGTACGCCGGCAAACCGATCCCGGGCTTGGGCGAGCACTATGACCCGGACTGGTGGGTCAAGGGCCTCATTCAGCGTGAACGACTCAGCGGGATCGGCCCACCAGCCATTCTCCTACGGATCGAGGACGCTGAACTCGACGCGAAGCTGGATCAGCAGTACACGGAAAAGCAGGTCCGCGACATCCTGGAGGACTTCAACAAGCGAGTCGTCGAGGCCCGTCGCCAGCTTCAGGGCGGCCCGCCTGTGATCACCAAGCTGCGGGATGTTGACTCCGAGCTGGAACGATGGCGCGAGCGTCGGGCTGCGGCGTCTCCACCTGAGCCGGAGCCGGAGGAACCAATCAAACAAACGTGGTGGCAGCGGCTCTGGAACGGCTTCGGCTGAGCTGAATTTCTGCTGGATCATCCAGCAACGGTTCGCCCCACCAAGCAGCGGACGACGACGGCACTCAAGTGCCGCCGTCGTCCGCCTGTTGCCTCAGTAGAATCCGCTAGGCGAAGCTGTCTTCCTTTGCCTGCTCCGACTCTTTTCGTCCACCCTTGATCAGCGACGACAAGTGCGCCTGCTGCTGGCGGAAATGCCCATGTGCTGTGAGGCCAAACTCGTAGGCCGATTCTGCGTGCTGGGTGAGGTCCACTCCGGTGACTTCGTGTTCGTGGGCCACACGGAATCCGATGGTCTTGTGAATAGCGCGGCCGATTACAAGGGTGCCCAGGCCCGAGATGGCGATGGTGAGCAGCACGGCTACTGTCTGTGCCACGAGTTGCTGCGCGCCGCCGCCGTAAAGGAGGCCACCGGCCACGCCTTCCGTGGGGAAGGCAACGAAGCCAAGGGAAAGCGTGCCGATCACACCGGCGCCGAAGTGCACGCCCACGACGTCAAGGGAGTCGTCGAAACCGAACTTGTACTTCAGGTCCACAAACACGGCACAGGCGGCGCCGGCAACGAGTCCCAGGCCAAGGGCCGCGAGCGGGGTGATGTTGGCGCAGGAAGGCGTGATGGCCACCAGGCCGGCAACAACGCCGGAGGCTGCGCCCAACGATGTCGGGTGTCCGTGGCGGATCTTCTCCGTGACCAACCAGCTCAGCATCGCAGCGGCAGGAGCCACCAGAGTGTTGACCCAGATCAGGCCTGCCTGCTCAACAGTGGTTGCAGCACCGCCGTTGAAGCCAAACCACCCGAACCAGAGGATTGCTGCGCCGATCATGATGAACGGAACGTTGTGGGGGCGGTGGTTGGGGTCCTTGGCGAATCCGTGACGCTTTCCCACGATTAATGCGAGGACGAAAGCGGCGGTACCTGAACTGACCTCAACTACGGCACCCCCGGCAAAGTCGATCACCTGGCCGAAGATCTGCGTGACGGCTCCACCTGCGCTCATCAAGCCACCGCCCCAGATCATGTAAGCCAGCGGGCAGTAGACCACTGTGACCCAGATGGGGACGAAGAGCGCCCAAGCGCTGAACTTGGCGCGGTCGGCGATGGCGCCGCTGATGAGCGCCACAGTGATGATGGCGAAGGTAGCCGCGAAGACTACCTTGAGGAGATCGGGCGAACCGATGAGGTCCTGGAGGCCGAAGTGGGCGAAGGGGTTGCCGAACAGGCCCAGGAAGCCGTCGCCGGTGGTCATCGAGTATCCCCACAGGACCCATACCACGCCAACAATGCCCGCAGAGATAAAGCTCATCATGATCATGTTGAGCGCTGCCTTGGCGCGGGTCATGCCGCCGTAGAACAGGCCAAGGCCCGGAGTCATGAAAAGCACCATTGCCGATGACAACATCAGCCAGACGTGTTGCGCAGAGATCTCCACTGCGTTCCCTTCTGATCAAGCCTGTCCGAAACGGGCCCCGTGTTGCACGGCCCTCACTACCCCCCGATCAATATTCGGTGAGCTATGTTTCCGACTCAGAAGAGCTAAGTTGCAGGTAAGTTACAGAAACCCCACGTTCGTGAAGATCACGTGACTGGCATGTTTCAGGGATGTTACCGGCGCTTCTCGCTTGGTCATTTTCGCGGCCCTGTTTCGCCCGGTCATTTTTCGCGCGGGCCTGCCGGGTATCCGCCGCGCCTGCTGAAGATGATGATCGCCAAGGCAATGGCCGTTGGCAGCGCTGCGGCCAGCGGCACCAACTGAGCCCCAACCGTGGTCAGTGCCAAAGCACCGTAGCCGGCACCGACGGCGATCCCTAGTTGGATGGTCACTACCGTGAGGCCGTTGGCCGCATCCTTGTGCTCCCCGCCGGCGCGAAGGATTGCGGCCTGGTTGTAGATGCCGATCGCTCCGAAGGAAACGCCCCAGGCAACCATCAGCGCGAAAACCCCCACCCACGTGCCGCCCAGAACCGGCAGCAGCGCGAAGGCAAGGAAAAGAAGCCCGACGGCGGTAATCACCGAACGCCGGGGGTGGGAATCGGCGGTCAGGCCAGCAATCCAGATCCCGACCAATCCTGAGATCCCCACCACAGACAGGGAAATGCCAGTGAGGGCCTCGGGCAATCCGGAGGCGAGCAGGAAAGGGGCAACATAGGTAAAGAGTGTGAAGTGTGCCAGCAGCAAGAGTGGCCAAGCGGTGGCCACGGCGATCACGCCCGGTAGCTTGAGCGCTGCCCGGATCGACGGCGTCTTGTGGGTGCCCGGATCATGCGCAGCAGGCAGGAGCCAGAACGCCAAAACTGCCAATAGGACGCCAACCCCGGCCAGGACCACGAAAGAAACCCGCCATGTCATGAGCGTGCCCATCAGTGTGCCAATCGGAGCCCCGACAGCCAACGCGATACTGGTCCCGCTGAAGACGACGGCCATGGACTTACCCACCGAGTGTGCAGGCACGATGCGTGCCACATAGGGCGCCATGCTCGACCACAACATGCCATGGGCAATTCCGCCCAGAAGCCTTGCGACGATGGCCACTTCGAGATTTGGGCTCAAGGCCAGCACGACGTTGCTAAGGGCGAAGGCAAGCACGGTCCCGATCAACAGGGTCTTCCGGGGGACGCGCCCGCCCAGAAGCCGGGACAAGGGAAGGGCCGTGAAAACGATGATTGCTGCATATGCTGCGGTCAGGGAACCCACAGCCGATTCCTCCACCCCAAGATCCCGGCTGATCTGGGGAAGCAGCCCCGACGGAAGCAGCTCTGTGGTGACAGCCGTAAAGCCCGCGGCAGCAAGCACCAAAAGGCCACCCCAAGGGATCTTGCTCGCTGCCCGGGTTTTCGCTGGGGTTGGCTTGGTCTTTCCTTTATTGGGTGTTGCGTGCATCTGGGTTTCGACCGCCAAAGGGTCCTGCTTCAAAGATTGCTCCTCATGGATGAATCACGTTGTGGGGCATGTTCGTGAATAGTCCTCTCAACGCTACCCAGCCAGCGGCGCGCGAGGGAGGCTCTGACAGAAACCCCTTTCTTCGGGCGCGAGCAGGCCCCGCAAGATCCCTAGCGAGCGTAGAGTTCCGTGAAATTCCTCAGGACCCGCATGGGCTCCGTCACCGAGGCATGCTTGGCGATTTCGATGAGCTCGTCGGCAGCGTCCGGCGGAAAATAGCCTGCGTTCTTGTAGATATTAATCCTGGTGATGAGGCCATCCACATCCAATTCCGGGTGGAACTGTGTGGCGTAGAGATTCTTCTTGATGCGGAACATGTGCACTGGGCAGGCTGCGGAACTCGCGAGCAACACAGCGTTTTCCGGCAGTTGGCTGCAGGCTTCCTTATGCCCAACGAACGCTTCGAAAGTGTGAGGCAGGCCTTTGAGCAGGGGATCGCGCTCCCCGTCTGCGGTCAGTTTGATCTCCGTAGCACCGACCGGCTCGCCGTAGCGACGATCGATGATGGCTCCCTGATGAACACCCAAGGTGCCAACGCCGTAGCAGGCACCCAAGAAGGGGAAGTCCTCGGCCACGATGCGATCCAGGAGTGCTGAGAGTTCTGCTTCGACGCGAAGCTGGGCCTGGCTCTTTTCCTCCACAGGGTCGCTGGACGTGTAAGGACTGCCGCCCACGATCACGCCGGAGTAATCGGCCAAGTCAACGGCTGGCAAAGGTTCCGCCTCCAATCTGACGCGGACCAATTCCTCAGCCTGGAGCCCGCAGTACCGGAGGTAGGCCTGGTACTCGTCATCCGCTGCTGCGTCTTCAGCACGGGTGGCCAACAAAAGGAAGGGCTTCACAGGCCTAGTCTGCGGGAGGAATGACAGGCTTTCAAAGTCTTTCTGCCCGTTAGGCGCGCTTTGCGCCCCAAGACCCGGGATTAGCGCGCAGACCGGGCCCCGCAACGCAGACCCACTCAGCGTGGTGCGGCCGGTGACGTGCTCGGGCCAGGGGAAGGCGGGGGAGGCGGCGGGTTGAAGGCACCGCTCGGATAGAGGGCGGTGGCCTGCATCATGTAGTTGGCCCATTGCGGCCCGGCAATCATGTAGCCGTCAAGAGACTTGTAGAACTTGCCGTTGATGGTGACGTTTTGTCCTGCCCGCTGTTGTCCGGCGGACGTGTCCCCAAAGAATGAGGCTGTGGCGAGCCGGGTGGTGAATCCGGCCACCCAGGTTGCGCCGTTGTTGTTCGAGGTGCCGGTCTTTGCCGCCACCGGGACCTGGTTCTGGACTTTGGGTTCGATGTAGACGCCGGATCCGAGCTTGAGTACGTCCTGCAGGACCGCTGTGACTCCCCGGGCCACAGCCGGTTTCACAGTCTCCTTGCATTGAGGGGTTTGTGCTGGGTACTTCCTGCCTTGTGAGTCGCTGATGTCGGTGATGGCGATTGGTTTGCAATAGGTGCCGTCGTTGGCGAATGTTGCGTAGGCGCTCGCCAGTACAACGGGAGCGACGCCGATGGACCCCAAGAGGTTGCCGATCTGGTGCATGTTGATGGGGGCGTTGTCCAGTCCGCTATGCAAACCGACCGCGTCTACCATTTTTTGGATGCCGCAGAAATCCAACTGGGCCGCAGTAGCGAATGTGGCGGTGTTAATGGAGTTGTAAAGGCCGTAGTTGATGGGCATTGGGCGGTAGTAGCCCTCGTCGTTGTTCTGCAGGTCATCATCTGCGCCGAGGTTTTGTGCCTTCTGCGCAGTGCTGTATCCACCCAGCACCTTGCCGCAGCTGGACCGCCAGGGGAAGCCAACAGGGTAGACACGCCGGGAAGCATCCACAACGGCAGTGGGCGACTTGCCCTCGTTCAGCCACTCCGCGAAGATGAATGGCTTCATGGTGGAACCGGGTTGGAAGCCGCCTGCACCGTTGAGGTCAAGGCCGTTTTCGTCCTTCGCATCCACGCTGAAGTTCAGCTGGGTATCAAACTTCCCGTCCTGGGGAACGAACACCGTGTTCTGGGCCATGGACAGGATCTTGCCTGTGCCCGGTTGCACGGTTGTCATGGCAGCTCCCCACTTGTCCGGGTTTGCGCCAGCGGAGGCATCCACTTGTACTTGGGCCGCTGCCTGCAACCGGCTGTCCAAGGTGGTGGTGATCGTGAGCCCGCCCCGGTAGAGGAGACGTTCGCGATCCTCCATGGTTGCACCGTAGGCCTCATTGTTCATGATCAGGTGGGACACGTAATCGCAGAAGTAGATGGCAATGGAGGCGCCCGCGCAGCCTTGCAGGGACGGGGTAATTTTCAGCTCGACTGGTGAAGCTACTGCCGTGTCATGGTCTGCTTGCGTGATCTTCCCCTGTTCGAGCATCCTGTCCAGTACCAGGTTTCGTCGATTGAATGCTGATTCCGGCGCTGTTGTGGGGTCGTAGACGCTGGGTCCATTCACCAAGCCGGCCAGAAGAGCGGCCTGTGGCAAAGTGAGGTCCTTCGCTGACGTGCTGAAGAAGTATCGCGAAGCAGCTTCGATGCCATACGCGTTCCGGTTGAAGAACACAATGTTGAGGTACCCCTCAAGGATTTGGTCTTTGCTGAAGCGTTTTTCAAGCTCCAGGGCGAGCTTGATCTCACGGAGCTTGTCGCCCAAGGACTTGTCCCCGCTGAGCACCACGTCCTCTGGCCGGCCCTGCGAGAGCCGGGACTCGTTCAGCACGTTCGTGACGTATTGCTGCGTCAGGGTGGACGCGCCTTGCCTGGTTCCCTTGGTCACGTTGGATGTCAGTGCGCGGATGATGCCCTGGGCATCAACTCCCGGATGCTCGTAAAAGCGACTGTCTTCGATGGCAATGATCGCCTGGCGAATGAAGGGGGACATCTGGTCCAGCGGAACCTTCACCCGGTTTTCTGCATAAAACGTGGCGATGTGCTGCCCATCGGCAGTGACTATGTTGCTGGAAAGGGATGGCGAATTAACATCCAACTGGCTGGGCAGGCTTTCGTAAAAGCCGATGGAACCGCCCATGGTTGTGCTGGTGAACTGAACCACCGGCACCATGAAGCCGCAGATCAGCACCCCGCAGAGGGCGCTCACGAAGAAAAACCCGAAGATCCTCAAAAGGACCTTGCCAAGACCTAACCGTGGACCCTTGTTCCGCGCCATTTCGTGCCATTCCGTCGAGATGTCAGGCTGAAAAGTAGCTACAGAATACGTCTGCGGACGCCACCGATCCATGGTTTTGGGGCCTGAAAAAGGTCCCAAATTGGACTCAATCCAGTGGCAGTGTGACCCTCACAGTGGTGCCCCGCCCAAGCTGGGAGTCGATCTCAACTGTCCCTCCGGCGTCGTGGACGGCAATGGACATGAGCAGCAGGCCGAAGCCATGGCGGCGGCCGCTGGGGGCGGCGTGGATTTCGAAACCTTTGCCGTTGTCCATGATCGTCAGTTGGATTCCGTGGTAGACGGCGTTGAGGCGGATGGTCAGTTCACTTGCGTCGGCGTAGTTGAGGGTGTTGCTGAAAGTCTCCTGGGCTACGTGGTACAGCAGTGCGGCGGATGCGGACGAGATTTCGATGCCGTGGTGGGGTGTGCTCCAGTGGACGGTCACGCCGGAGCGTCGAAGCGGTGCAGCAAGCCTGTCGATGCATCCCGCGACACCCAGGGCGTGGAAATCCACGGGGTGCTGGTCCTGGATGATGCCCTTGACGGTGATCACCTCTGTTAGCGCTGCTGCCTGTTCCATTGGTCCCCCACATCATTGTGATTCTTGCTGGTTTGTTCGTTGCCGAAACCCTGATGGATTGATGGAATGAGGGCTCCGTCTGCTTCCAGCGTGGCGCGGCATCATCAAGGACTCTGTTTGTTTGGCTCAATTTCCGATCAAGTTTGTGCGGCGGCCTTGCGGAGGCGGCACACTTCATGCGGGGGGCCCGACGACGGCACTTGGGTACCGCCGGGCATACACCGGAGGAGGTCCTCGTCGCCGTCCCTGAGTTCGCCGGAAACGCGCGAAATCGCCGGAAATCTCCAGACGAACTGGCAGCTTTCCGGCGATCTCGGCGCAGGGCGCAGACTAGGTGAGCTTCACCTGGCGGTTCATGTCCTTGTACAGCAGGTAGCGGAACTCGCCCGGACCACCGGCGTAGCAGGCTTGCGGGCAGAACGCGCGGAGCCACATGAAGTCGCCGGCTTCCACTTCCACCCAGTCGTTGTTGAGCAGGTACATGGCCTTGCCCTCGAGGACGTACAGGCCGTGCTCCATGACGTGGGTCTCCGGGAAGGGAATCACGCCGCCGGGTTGGAAGGTGACGATGTTGACCTGCATGTCGTGTGCAAGGTCGCTGGAGTCCGTGAAGCGAGTGGTCTTCCAGACGTCGTTCGTGTCAGGCATGGAGGTGGGCTCCACGTCCTTCTCGTTGGTGACGAAGGACTTTGCTTCGAAACCCTCCAGGCGTTCGTAGGCTTTGCGGATCCAGTGGAAGGAGACGATGTCGTCCGAGACGTTCT
Source organism: Paenarthrobacter sp. YIM B13468 (assembly GCF_042788025.1). Taxonomy (NCBI): domain Bacteria; kingdom Bacillati; phylum Actinomycetota; class Actinomycetes; order Micrococcales; family Micrococcaceae; genus Paenarthrobacter; species Paenarthrobacter sp. YIM B13468. The sequence goes on from NZ_JBHZPI010000024.1 coordinate 77,995, forward strand.
CCAGGCCCCACTCGGAACCGGCCGCGAGGTAGGCGTAGCCGCCCTCCTCAAGGTGGTGCAGTTCGCCATCGAGCGTCAGGTTCACCTGCCCCTTGGTCACAAAGATGACGCCTTCAACGCCTGCTTCGAACTCGGCTTTGGGAGCCCCGCCGCCGGGGGCGATCTCCACGATCAACTGCGAGAATGTGGTGGCGAAGCCTGAGATCGGTCGCGCAATAATCCAGGAGCGGGTGTTGGAGAATCCAGGCAGGTTGCTCGTGACGATGTCCGTCATCACGCCCTTGGGGATCACGGTGTAGGCCTCGGTGACGATCGCCCGCTCCGTGGTGAGGTGGGTCTGCGGCGGCAGGCCGCCCTGGGGGTAGTAGTACTTACCCATGCGAAAAGCTCCTATCAGTGGGAAGTCGGTTGTGCGAGCCGCGGGTGCGCCAGCGCGGTCAGCTGTGAAAGTTCGACGCCGGCAAGCGCCTTGACCTCGTCGGTCCCCACTGCGCCGCACTGGACGCCCCGAAGAACGAAACCAGCGAGTGCACGAGCGGTGGCGGGCTCATCCATGACGCCGCCGTCGGTCCGCTCCACATAGTTCCGGAGGCGCAGCGCTGCGGCAGGCAGGCCTTCGCGGTAGAAAGCGTACGACGCCGAGAAACGGCTGGGGAGTTGGGCGGCGTGGAGATCCCAGCCCTGGTAGTAGCCGTTTTCCAGGGAGCGGCGGACCAGCCGGCCGTGGAGCTTCCAGGCGTCTTCAACTGCGTCGCCTACGGGAATGATGTTGGTGGAACCGTCAGAGAGGCGGATACCCGTTCCGGCGACAGCCAGCTGCATGACTTCCTTGGCGAAATCGGCAACCGGGTGCTCCATGGACTGGTACTCGGCCGAGATTCCCAATGAAGCGCTGTAGTCGTACGTCCCGTAGTGCAGGGCACTGATGCGGCCCGGGACAACGTGGGGGAGCTGCGCCACAGGGGAGGTTCCGTCGGCGCCCAGAATGAGCTGCGGGGTTTCCACCTGCACCTCGAAACGGAGCCTGCCGGCGGGGAGTCCGTGGACTTCCTCGAGGCGCGAGACCGCGAAGTCCATGGCCTGCACCTGGGCCACCGTGGTGACTTTCGGCAGGGTGAGGATCAGCCCGGCGGGGAGTTCCCCTGCAGCAGCCAATGTGGACACGAACAGATCCAAGGTGCGAAGGCCACGGGCACGTGTGGCTGCTTCGAAGCACTTGAAGCGTATGCCGATGAACGGCGGGGCAGTTCCCGCTGCAACCGCAGCAGCAACAGCGTTGGCGGCAGCAACGGCGTCGGCGTCTTCTGCCTCGTCGCCGCGGTCGCCGTAGCCGTCTTCGAAGTCCAAACGAAGGTCTTCGATCGGCTCAGCGGAAAGTTTCGCAGCGACCCGTGACGCAACAGCAGCAGCCAAATGAGGCTCCTGGCCCAACAGCTGGCCGAGCTTTTCCAGGCCACCGTGAGCTTCCGCCGTCGCGAGCGCCTGGGTACCCCAATCGGCCGCAAATGACGGTGTGAAGCGGTCGGCCGGGATGTAGACGGTGTGGATGGGCTGGCGTGAGCCGTCGTCGCCGGGGTAATTGCGGTCAAGCAACGTATCCGTGGCGGCGAGCTGGGACTCGATATGAGCCAGATCTGAGGAAGAGAATGAGCCCATCTCAGCCCACCAGTTCGTAGGCGGGTGTTGTCAGGAAGTCCGTGTAATCGTCGGAAAGACAGATGTCCTCGATCAGCTTGGAAGCCGGTTCGTAGTACTTGGTGAAGTTCTCGTCGCCGAACTCGATGCGCAGGCGCTCGGTTTCTTCGCCGAGGATTCGTGTGACGAGTTCGCGGGTGACGGTGTTGCCCGTGTCTGCGAGCACCGACTTGTTGCGAATCTGCTGCCACACCTGCGAGCGGGAGATTTCCGCGGTCGCGGCATCTTCCATGAGGTTGTGGATGGCAACTGCACCGCTGCCGGAGATCCAGACACCTGTATATGCGACGGCGACGTAGAGGTTCAGCCGAAGCCCGGCTTCCGTGACGGTGCCGCCAGCAGAGGCGACGTCGATCAGCTGCTCAGCCGTGACGTTCACCTCGGGGCGCTGCTTGTCCAGTTGGTTGGGCTTTCCGCCGTTGGCGGGGTCACCGAGGACCGAATCGAACACTTCGCGGCAGGTGGAAACGAGGTCCGGGTGCGCAACCCAGGAGCCGTCGAAGCCATCGTTTGCCTCGCGCGTCTTGTCGGCACGGACCTTGTCGAAGGCCGCAGCGGTGACGTCGGGCTGCTTCCGGTTCGGGATGACGGCGGCCATGCCGCCCATGGCGAAGGCGCCACGCTTGTGGCAGGTCTTGACCAGGAGTTCGGTGTAGGCGCGCATGAACGGAGCCGTCATGGCAACGGTTGCGCGGTCCGGGAGGACGAACTCTTCGCCGGCATCACGGAAGTACTTGATGATGCTGAACAGGTAATCCCAGCGTCCGGCGTTCAGCCCCGAAGCGTGGTCACGCAGTTCGTAAAGGATCTCGTCCATTTCAAACGCGGCCGGGATGGTCTCGATGAGCACGGTGGCGCGGATGCTGCCCTGCGGGATGCCGAGGAAGTCCTGGGCGAAGACGAAGATATCGTTCCAGAGGCGGGCCTCCAGGTGGCTCTCCATCTTGGGTAGGTAATAGTAAGGGCCGTGGCCATTCAGGAGCAGCTGCTTGGCGATGTGGAAGAAGTGCAAACCAAAGTCCACCAGCGCGCCCACAGCAGGTTCGCCGTCGATCAGCAGGTGGTTCTCTTCCATGTGCCAGCCGCGCGGACGGGCAACAACAACGGCCAAAGGAGCGTCCGTGCGGAGACGGTACTCCTTGCCTTCCGGCGAGGTGTAGCTCAGGGTGCCCTGTGCTGCGTCGCGGAGGTTCAGGATCGCGTCAATGACGTTGGGCCAGGTGGGCGTGCTGGCATCTTCGAGGTCCGCGAGCCAGACCTTGGCGCCGGAATTGAGCGCGTTGATGGCCATCTTGGCCGGGGTTGCCGGGCCGGTCATCTCAACGCGGCGGTCCTGCAAAGCTGCCGGTGCCTCGGCAACCTTCCAGTCGCCGTCGCGGATTTCCTGGGTCTCCGGGAGGAAGTCCAAGCGGCTGGTGTCCGCAACCTTCTGGCGCTTTACCTTCCGCGCTTCAAGGAGCTCGTTGCGGGTGCCGGCGAAACGCTTGTGCAGTTCCTCGATGAAACCAAGTGCCTTGGGGGTGAGGATTTCCTCGGCGCGATCAATCGGCCGGGGATCGGTGACTGTGATAGCCATGTGAGCGGATTCCTTTGTTCTAGAGTGCGCTGGCGGCGTTGGCGTGCGCAGCGTTGGCTACGGCAGTCGCTACATCGGCGGCAACATGGGGATCGAAGACGCTGGGGATAATGTAACTCGCGTTCAGCTCATCGTCAGCCACCCGGTTGGCAATTGCCTCGGCGGCGGCCACCAGCATGTTCGGCGTGATGTCGGATGCTCCAGCATCCAGCAGTCCGCGGAAGAAGCCGGGGAAGGCCAGCACGTTGTTGATCTGGTTCGGGAAGTCGCTGCGTCCCGTGGCGACAACGGCCGCGTGCTTGGAAGCGATGACGGGGTCGATTTCCGGCGTCGGGTTGGCCATGGCGAACACGATTGCATTCTCGGCCATGGAAGCAACCTGCTCCTCGCCGATCACGTGCGGGGCGCTGACTCCGATGAAGACGTCTGCTCCCTTGAGGGCGTCGTGCAGGGTTCCGGAGAAGCCTTCTTCATTCGTGTTCGCGGCAATCCAGCTGCGGTGCTCGTCGTCGTACTTCTCGCCGGAGTGGATGGCGCCTGAGCGGCCAGCAGCGATGATGTGCTGCGCGCCCTGGGCCTTGAGGAGCTGGATGATGGCGGAACCGGCAGCGCCAACCCCTGAGACGACGATCTTGACCTCGGACAGCTTCTTGTCCACCACGCGCAGGGCGTTGACCAGCGCGGCCAGGGTCACGATCGCCGTGCCGTGCTGGTCGTCGTGGAACACCGGGATGTCCAGTTCTTCGCGAAGGCGGTTCTCGATCTCGAAGCAGCGCGGTGCGGCGATGTCTTCCAGGTTGATGCCGCCGTAGACCGGGGCCATGGCCTTGGCGATCATGATGATTTCTTCGGTGTCCTGCGTGTCCAGGCAGACCGGCCAGGCGTCCACGTTGGCGAACTGCTTGAACAGAGCGGCTTTGCCTTCCATGACGGGGAGGGCGGCGGCGGGGCCAATATTGCCCAGGCCCAGAACCGCAGAACCATCCGTGAGGACGGCGATGGTGTTGCGCTTGACCGTCAGGTTGCGGGCGGCGGCCGGGTCTTCTGCAATGGCCAGGCAAACACGTGCGACGCCGGGAGTGTAGGCGCGTGACAGATCGTCACGGTTGCGCAGGGCTACTTTGGGGACCACCTCGAGCTTGCCGCCGAGGTGCATGAGGAAGGTGCGGTCCGAGACGTGCTGGACGGTGACGCCGTCGAGGGCATTCAGGGCATCTTTGACGCGTGCTGCGTGGGCGTCATCAGTGGTGTTGCAGGTGACGTCCACGACGATCGTCTCGTGGTGGGATTCCGTGACGTCCAGCGCGGTGATTGCGGCACCGGCTGCGCCGACGGCTGCTGCCAGTTCGCTCGTAGCGGTGAAGCTGGACGGTGCGGCGACGCGCAGGGTGATCGAGTTACCGGGGCTCGGATTCGCCATTGAAATTCCTCCTGTTAGGCCCGTTCCCGGGCCGCCGTTCCAAACTGAATGTTTTCGTATTATGGATATTATTATCTGCCAAGTGGAAATACAACCCCCTGCTCGGTCATCTTGCGTCTCGTCGCGCTCTCGGCTGGCGTGCTGTATCTTGGGTGTTCTAAGCAATTCTTTTCACGATGCGGATAAGAGTTGTCGGAATCTGAGTCATTGGAGACAAGGGAATGGCTGAAAAAGCCTCCGGAGGCGTGCAGTCCGTTGAGCGCGTCTTTGAACTGCTGGAACTGATCACGGATGCCGGTGGCGACGTCACTCTGAGCGAGCTGTCGTCGTCCACGGACCTGCCCTTGCCCACCATCCACCGCCTGCTGCGCACGCTTGTGGCATTGGGCTACATCCGCCAGCTGCCCAACCGCCGCTACGCTCTGGGCCCCCGGCTCATCCGGCTTGGCGAGGGTGCCAGCAAGCAGCTCGGCGCCGTAGCGCGTCCGCAGCTGAAGACCCTCGTGGAACGCCTCGGCGAAACTTCCAACATGGCGGTCCTGGATTCGGACATGGTCATCTACGTGGCCCAGGTTCCGTCCATGCACTCCATGCGGATGTTCACCGAAGTCGGCCGGCGCGCCCACACCCATGACACCGGCGTTGGCAAAGCGATCCTGGCGCAGCTCGACGACGAACAGGTCCGTGGCATTGTTGCCCGAACCGGCATGCCCACGCCCACGGCCAAAAGCATCGGCGATATCGACTCCCTGCTCGCGGACCTGAAGCTGATCCGCGAACGCGGCTACTCCATTGATGAGGAAGAGCAGGAGCTCGGCGTCCGTTGCTTCGCGATGGCTGTGCCCAACGCGCCCACCCCCACTGCGATCTCCGTTTCCGGGCCCATCACCCGTGTGGACCAGAGCTTTGCCGACCGCGCTGTGCCGATGCTGCGCGAGGCCGCTCTGGCGATCTCCGCGGAGCTCAACCAGAACTAGGCTTTCTTCTCCACGCCTCGCGCCGAGTTGGCATTTGATGGCAGTGTTCCCTGCGAACACTGCCATCTTTTGTCATCTCGGCGCAGGTTTTGAGCGGGTTGCCTTCTTCAGCATCGAGTCCACCACGATTGGGTGAACCGGGCGCACTACGCTGAAGTACAGTTTGCCACGCCACCCTTTAAGCTCGACGGCGGTTGTCACCCTGATCAGCCGGGTCACCGCATCGATTCCAACGGCCACCGCGAAGTCCAAGTGCCTGTCACGGACAAAGATCAGGGCTTCCTCGCCCGACTGTTCGCTCACCGTGAAGGTGTTCTTAGGTGCTCTGGGTATGCCGATCAAGGGCACCAGCGCCTGCCTCAAGCCCATGGCCCAAGCAACCCATCGCGGAATCGACTCGATGGAGAACACGCGCTCCGCCCATTCCCTGGGATCCGTGCCGGCACCTTCAGGCAGGGTGGCCAGGCAGACATCCGCGTAGTCCGGCTCCGGTATCTTGCGGATTGCGAGGGAACGGAAACAGGGGAGCTGTTCAGTCATGGGCTGATCCTACGGTGAGTGTCGACCGGTGGTGAGCGCCGCCGTCGTACATTCTGCGCGGGGAGGGCTTCTGCGTGAGGCGACAAATGACGGCAGCGTCCCCCAAGGAAACGCTGCCGTCATCTGCCAACTTGAATGGGATCGGGAGCTAGTGCTCCGAGGCGCTGGAGGTCTTGAGCGGGACTTCCTTGCCGTCGGCGTCGATCAGCTTGCCGTTCTCGAAGCGGTCGCCTTCGCTCAGGCATTTGATGTCTTCCTCGCTGACGATGCGGTCCGTCCCGGCGACGAACACTGACTGGTTGTCCGTGTTGCCTGCCTTGAAGTGGTTGAACAGGACATTCAGCAAGATCGCCATGACTGCGGCGGAGCTGATGCCGGAGTGGAAGATCGTGGAGAACCAGGACGGGAACTGGTCGTAGAACTTCGGAGCGGCAATGGGGATCATGCCGAAACCGATCGAGGCGGCCACGATGATCAGGTTCATGTTGTTCTTGTACTCAACCTTGGCCAGTGTGCGGATACCGCTGGCTGCCACCGTGCCGAAAAGCACGACGCCGGCACCGCCCAGGACGGGCGTCGGAACCGCTGCGACCACTCGGCCCAGGACTGGCAGGAGACCGAGGACAACCAGGATGAGCCCACCAGCGCTCACCACGAAACGGCTCTTGATGCCCGTGATGGCCACGAGCCCAACGTTCTGGGCGAAGGCGCTCTGCGTGAAGGAGTTGAACAGCGGTGAGATGGCGCTGGAGAGCATGTCCGCGCGGAGGCCATCGCCGATGCGGCGGGAGTCAACCTTGGTATCGACGATCTCGCCCACTGCAATGATGTCTGCGGAGGTCTCGGTCAGTGTCACCAGGATGACGATGAGCATGGAAATGATTGCTGCGATTTCGAAGGTCGGAGCACCGAAAGCGAAGGGCGTGGGGAAAGCGACGATGTCGCCCTGGCCAACCTTTGAGAAGTCTGCCATTCCAGCAACGAACGCGATGATAGTGCCGATGACCATGGCCAACAGGATGGAGAGCCGGGAGATGGCGGCGTTGCCCACCTTGCTCAGAAGCAGGACGACACCCATGGTTGCTGCGGCGAGGCCGATGTTTGCCATGCTGCCGTAGTTAGCGGCCTTGGCGTTTCCACCCATGGCCCAGTTGGCTGCAACCGGCATGAGCGTCAGGCCAATGGTGGTGATGACAGTGCCCGTGACCACTGGCGGGAAGAACTTGATGATCTTGGAGAACAGGGGGGTGATGGCCAGGCCTATCAGCGAGGCCACGATGACCGAACCGAATACGGCTTGGATACCCCCGCCGCCTTGGACGATCGCAACCATGGTTGAGACGCCGGCGAAGGAGACGCCCTGAACAAGCGGTAGCTGTGAGCCGAAGAACGGGATGCCCACCGTCTGGAGGATGGTGGCCAGGCCGCCAACGAACAGGCAGGCTGCGATGAGGAGGCCGATATCCTGCGAGGACATGCCTGCGGCGGCGCCGATGATCAGTGGCGGGGCAATGATTCCGCCGTACATGGTGAGGACGTGCTGGAAGCCATACGCGAACGTGCTTCCGATGGAGAGGCGCTTGTCTTCGGGCCGTTCCGGCTTATGCGCCTGGGAGGGGGTGGTATCCGCAGAGCGGGATTTCTTCTTCGTGTTCATGGCAGACTTTCTGGGTTCATGGCAGACGTCTTCGTCTGGCTAACTGTGTCTGGCTAACAAAATCCGGGGTTTTTGGGGTTGGGGTTTGTGTGCAGGTCCGGCCTTGACGGGGCGCCGTTGGGGGACCTGCACACAAACTCCTGGTGGTGCGTTGTTAGGGGTGGTGCAGTGTTAGGGGCGGTGCTTAGCAGAAGCCGGCGATGCCGCTCCATGCAACAGGCGCGGCTGTTGTGTTGTCGCGCTGGACGGTTGCTTCGATGAGGCCGTACGGGCGGTCCGCGGCGAAGAAGACCTCGTTGGGGTTGTCCAGTCCGAACGGGCTCAGGTCAACCAGGAAGTGGTGCTTGTTGGGCATGGAGAACTTGATCTCGTCAACCTCGCTGTGTGCTTCGAGGACCTTCTTGCCCATGTCGAAGAGGGTCTGCTGCAGAGCGTGCGAGTAGTTCTCGGTGAAGCCCTCCAGAAGGAGGGCCTTGATGTCCTCGTAGCTCTTGTTGAAGTCGGTGGCTGCGGCGTCGAGGTTGGTGTTGTAGCGCCAGCGGGCCGAGACATCCGTTGCGAGGATGCGGTCCGTGGTTTCGGGCAGGGTGGTGTACTTGTCGCGCGGGTAGCCGACGAAGCCCGACTGGGTGGTCTTCAGAACGGTCAGGTCCTTGAGGCCGGAGATGATGTGCGTGGTTGCGCCATCACGGACGACGACGGCGGTACGAACCTCTTGTCCGTTGCGGACGAAGCTGTGATCGTGTCCCTCGCCGTGTGCCTGGATGCGATCCCAGCTGTAGGCCTCGGCTTCCCAACGGCCACCGGTTACCCATTCGAACTCGCCGGTGAAGTGATCGGCGAGACGCAGCAGGAAGGACTCCGGTGAGCCGATGCCGTCACGGGCAAAAGCGTAGACAGTGTTCTTCTGGGTATCGGTGGCGACCACGTGGCCGTTGTCGCCTTCGAGGTGCGCAGCCTGGAAATCGCCGCGGAGTTGCGAGGTGACATTCAAATCTTCGATGTGGTGGCGGTCAGTATCCCGAGTGACCTTGACGACGCGGACTTCCGCTTTGCCGTACTGGTTTTCGCCGAGGACGATGTTGTTGCTCATGGTCATATCCCAACTTCTGTGAGGTGGAACCTACGTTCCATCAATGAAATTAAGCGCGTGTTTCCACCGCGTTTCTGGTGGAGCCGACCCAACAAAAAAGAGCCGGCATCCATTGATGCCAGCTCATTACGACCCTGCCTGCTGCTCTCAGGTTACGTGACGTACGCCACGAACTCATTCGAGAGTAGCGCATGATTTCGGCTTGTGTATATGGGTTTCCGGAGATCGTTATGAAGCAGCCAAATGTGACCGGAGCAACCGTTCTTCCCTTCTGGGCGGGTCTTGACGCCTGCTTCGGGGGTTGCTTATCCTTTTCACATAGCAAAAATCATTTTCCGAAATACGGAAACTTGCTTGCACTGGAAAGAGGAGGAACAGATGGACTCGAAGGATACGAACAACGTCGTGGAATTCCCGGCACCGGGTCAGGAGCTGTACCTGCCCTTCGGTGCAACAGATCCGGACTTCTACATTCCGGCCGACTGCGACCGCAATGCCGGCGGATTCTCCCGTTGGCTCCGAGCGCTCCCGGTCTTCGGCCGCCAGCGTCCCTAGGCCCCTGCGTCCACGGGGCGCGGACTCTGCGCAACAGAGCCAACAAGGCGGGCGATACCTGGGGAGGTGTCGCCCGCCTTCCTCACCCGTTTCGACGACTCGCTGCGTAGGATGCCGTGCGCAACATCGAGTGCGCAGAGAACCCCCGAATTGGTGCGGATCTAGTCTTGAAGGGCGCGCAGGAGTCGAACCTTGAAGTCGTGCTCGCGGAACAGGTCCTGCCATTTGATGCGGATGAATCTCCAGCCGAGCTCAGTTAGTGCCTTCTCGCGCTGACGTTCCCGGTAGAGAACCTCGTCGGTGGGGGCGTAGTCGAAGTACTTGATCTTCCCGTCGAACTCCAGTGCCAACTTCTTCTTGCGCCACGCGAAATCCAAGCGATGGCGGCCCTCGATGGTGGCTACCTCAACTTGCAGTTCAGGCATGAGGATTCCGAGCCGTTGGATCAGTTCACGCGTCAGTGTTTCTCCTGGCGATTCCGATTTTAGGTTTGCATTCGCCAATGCACTTCGAAGGTTGCGGACACCATTTCGGCCGTCCAAACGGTGGCACATCTGCTGTAACGCGAGGGCGTCGGCTCCCAGTCTGAGGGCATGGTCCACCAATATGAGGCATTGCTTGTAATTCAGCATGAGACAGCAGTCCACCACGGTTCGTTCCAAAGAGGTGCAGAGCATGCCCTGCACAGGTTGGGTCTCTTCCGGACCCAATGCCCGCGTGTGCGGAACAACGTCAGCCCCGTGGGATGTCCGCGAGGCAGTAGTGGCCGCTGTGATGTGCACGCGATCATCCACGGCCCAGAGAAACAAACCGTGTAAACGGGCAGCGGACGTGTGGCTATAAACGAAACCGCGGGCGGCTGTCGTGAGGGTTCCGTGCGCGTGCGCGGCAATCAGTTGACGGCTCCGGGCCCAGGGTTTCTGTGCCTTCCAAGTGCTGCCGCGGATGTAGCAGCCACGGCGAAGCCGGACAAGGTTTCCGTTCCGCACAAGGGCTGCGATATTCCGGTCGTTGAATCCGGCATCGTGGAGTTCTTCTGTTCGCCACAGGTTAATGCCTTCGGGGAGTTCGAGCTTCTGCGTTTTTCTCATTCATTCAGCGTCGAATGAGTGCGGCTGGATAGACAGGAGTCACAAGTCCTATGTGGAAAAGCCCGTTTCGTGCAATCGCTGCGTACTGTGCCGAACGCGCGGCACAGTACGCAGCGCGGCATCGAAACGGGCGCCACACCAACGAAGCCAGAACCTACCCCGCCACCAGCTTCCTCGCCGCAGCCGAGTGCTCAGCGATGAGGCCGGCAACGTCCAAGCCGGGAATAGCTCCGTCAACCACGCGCCAGGAACCGCCCACCATGACCCGGTCTGCCCGGTCCGCCCCGCATAGCAGCAGGGCGGCGACGGGGTCGTGGCTTCCGGAAAACCTCAACGAGTCAAGCTTGAACAGGGCAAGGTCTGCCTGAAGGCCCGGAGCCAACTGCCCGATGTCCGAGCGGCCAAGAACAGCGGCGGATCCACGCGTCGCCCAGCCGAGTGCTCTCTCCACGGGGACGGATGCACCGTATCGAAGTCGTTGCAGATATAGCGCCTGACGGGCCTCAAGGATCATGTTCGAAGCATCGTTCGACGCCGAGCCGTCCACTCCCAGGCCCACAGGAACGCCCGCGGCTTCAAGTTCCAGCACTCGCGCTGTCCCGGATGCGAGGCGCATGTTGGAGGTTGGGCAATGCGCGACGGCGGTGCCAGCGGCTCCCAGCCTGGCGATCTCGTCGTCGTTGAAGTGGATGCCATGTCCAAGCCATGTGCGGGATCCCAACCAGCCAACTGACTCCAGGTAATCCACGGTCCGCAGCCCAAACATGGAGCGGCAGAAGTCTTCCTCGTCGATGGTCTCTGCGAGGTGTGTGTGCAGCCGGACGTCGTAGCGTTCAGCGAGGGCTGCGCTCTCGGCCATGATCTCCTTGGTCACTGAGAAGGGGGAGCAAGGCGCCAATGCGATCTGCACTGATGCCCCATCGCCGGCCTCGTGGTACTCACGAATCAGCCGTTCGCTGTCCGCAAGGATCACCTCGGGTGACTGGACCGTGGTCCGGGGCGGCAGCCCGCCGTCGTCCTCTCCCAACGTCATTGATCCGCGGGTCAAGGTTGCCCGCATGCCCATGGAGCGCACCGCGGCTACTTCGATATCGATGGCGTCTTCCATGCCGTCCGGGAAGAGATAGTGGTGGTCGGCGGCGGTGGTGCAGCCGGAAAGCAGCAGCTCGGCCAGTGCAACCTGCACCGCAAGTTCAAGGCTGCGAGGCGTCAACCGCGCCCACACGGGGTACAGGTTCTGCAGCCATGGGAAAAGCGGAGCGTTGGCCACCGGACCCCAGGCGCGTGTCAGCGTTTGGTAGAAGTGGTGGTGGGTGTTGATGAGTCCAGGCAGAACCACGTGGTCGGAGGCATCAAAGACGGAACACGGCAACGAAGGCTGCCCGCCCGTAGGCACGAGCTCCACGATTTTCCCGTCGGAGACCACCAGGCCGTTACCGGCGTCGAGGTCGTTTGCGGTGAAGATACCCAGCGGGTTCTTGATCCAAAGAGGGGTCATGACAGGTTCCTTGTCTGGTCGGCGTGCACGCGTTCCAGCTCAGTTAGGCCCTGTCTGCTGATCCAGGAGCCGGAGGCCAATAAAGTGCGTCCGGTCCGAAAAGCCTAAAATGCCCGACGTCGGCCGTCAACGTTCGCGGGCGACCCTCGGTCACATACGGCTGCCAATAAAAAATATCGTATGACGAAATTAAATTTTCAAAAAACTATGGCGCGGCTCACAAACGCGGTGCTACGCTCTAACTGCCAAAGGCGGGCACCCGGACCTCGGGAAGCTATCTACCAGGCGCAACTTAACCTTCATCGCACATGCTGAAGCCTGGTAACCAAGCTAACTGAGCTCCGCTCCGTAGCGCCCCCAACAGGTCACCTGGCTTCCTCAGCACTAAGGAAGTCGCAACATGAGTACAACCGTCACGGCCGAGCAATTCCTGGCCACATCCATTGAGCTGGCAACAGCCAATGTCCTCAACAGTGGAGGCCCCTTCGGCGCCGTCATTGTTACCGCGGACGGACAAGCCTTCCAAGGCGTCAACCGCGTCACCGCCACGAACGATCCCACCGCACACGCAGAAGTCACGGCCATCCGTAACGCCTGCCGCGAACTGGGGACCTTCGATCTGAGCGGAGCAACCCTCTACACCAGTTGCGAGCCATGCCCCATGTGCCTGGCCTCCGCACTCTGGGCACGCATTGACCGCGTGTTCTATGCCGCAGACCGTCACGACGCCGCATCCGTCGGCTTCGATGATGCGGTCTTCTACGAGTACTTCGAGAACGACAACCGGGACGCGCTGATGCCCGTAGCCAAGCTGGAACTGGGCGACCCCCAGGCTCCGGCGGCCCTCCAGCCGTTCACCACATGGAACACGCTTGATTCCAGGATCGACTACTAGGGCCCGGTGGCTGACATGACAATCCTGGATCCCGCAGAAATGCAGACCGCAGCTGAAAAGCAGGCTGCGCTCCTCCCCAACGGAGGCAAGAGCGCAGAGCCCACAGCGGCAAACGCAAAGCACACGGCAACCGGCAACGGCAAGCCGCCGGTGTCGAACTCCTTCCTGGATAAGTTCTTCCAGATCACCAAGCGTGGTTCCACGCTCGCCCGGGAATTCCGCGGCGGCCTGGTCACGTTCTTCACCATGGCGTACATCGTCATCCTCAACCCGCTCATCCTGGGCGGCTTCTCGGCGGACAACGCCCCGGTGGATGTGGCGGGCGGCTGGCTCTCCGCAGCACAGGTAGGTGCAGTGACTGGCCTGACCGCTGGCGTCATGACCATCGTCTTCGGACTCGTCGCCAACCTTCCCTTCGGCCTCGCGGCCGGCCTGGGCATCAATTCCTTCCTCGCCGTCGCTGTCATCCAGGAAGTCACATGGCCAGAAGCCATGGGCCTGGTGGTCATCAACGGCATCCTGATCGTCCTCTTCGGCGCCACCGGTGCCCGGACGGCGATCTTCAAGGCAGTCCCCAAGGAACTCAAGGCCGCCATCACCGTTGGCATCGGCCTGTTCATCGCCTTTATCGGCTTCGTCGACTCCGGCTTTGTCCGCCCCACCAAGGGCGGCCCGCCGGTCCAGCTCGGCACGGATGGTTCCATCACCTCCATCCCAACCCTCGTCTTCATCATCGGATTGCTCGTCATGGGTATCCTCGTGGCACGCAAGATCCAAGGCGGCCTGTTGATTGGCATCGTCGCCACAACAGTCCTCGCAGCTGTAGCCGAGGCCGTGTTCCACATCGGTCCAGGCACCGCCGACAACCCCGGCGGTTGGCACCTCAACGTGCCAATCCTGTCCAGCCAGTTGATGTCCGTTCCGGATCTCAGCCTGGTGGGCCAGTTCGATCTCTTTGGTTCGTTCGCCAGGATCGGCGGATTGGCTGCGACCATGTTGGTCTTCACCCTGGTGTTCACCAACTTCTTCGACGCCATGGGCACCATGACGGGCCTGGCCAAGAGCGCTGGCGTTGCACACAAGGACGGTACGTTCCCCAAGCTGAAGTCAGCCTTCATCGTTGAAGGCATGGGCGCAGTGGTAGGTGGCGCAACGTCCGGTTCTTCCAACACCGTGTACATCGACTCCGCAGCAGGAATCGGCGAGGGCGCCCGGACGGGGCTGGCCTCCGTTGTCACTGGCTTGCTGTTCCTGGGTTCAATGTTCTTCACGCCGCTCACCTCGGTTGTCCCGCTGGAAGTGGCTGCATCAGCACTGGTGGTGGTGGGCGCGATGATGATGGCGCAAATCCGCGAGATCAAGTTCACCAAGTTCGCCATCGCGTTGCCAGCGTTCCTCACCATTGTGACGATGCCGCTGACCTACTCCATTGCCAACGGCATCGGAGTCGGCTTCATCTCCTTCGCGGTGATCAGCGCGGCGTCGGGCAAGGCCAAGAAGGTCCATCCGCTCATGTGGGTGGTCACCGCGGGCTTCATTATCTACTTCGCCCGTGGCCCGATCAACGCCTTGATGGGCGTCTAGCCCGGTGCCCCACCCCGCGCCGGCGGGCCCATATCCGGCACTTCGAACGGCGGTCCATCCGCACCCACCGCGCGAATAGGCGTCCACCGTCGTGGTCCTTTGGGAACAGGCACGACGGCGGGCGGCGGTCCTGTTGATTCAGGAACGGGTGCTGTTGCTCCGCTACGGAGTGGGGCAGGGAGATGAAGCCCTGCCCCACTCCTGTGAACTCTTATTCAATAGCCGCGACTACCCCTCAAGACCTTCTGGAAATGAGATTATGAGGGCAAGATCGCGCACTGCTCCGGCCGGGCCACCTGGCCGGGACACCTGGAAAAAGGACGTGTTGCCATGCTGGATCTGATGCCTTCACTGGGCAGCTGGCGGCCTGCGGTCTCTGGCCAACGATGCGCTGTGGCCACGATTGTAGGGACCGGCGGCTCAGTGCCGCGACCCATGGGGACTTCCATGATGGTCTCCGAAGACGGCGAAATCCTGGGCAGCTTGTCCGGCGGTTGCGTGGAAGGGGCCGTCGTTGAGGCAGCTCTGCAAGCAATGCGCGACGGCGGCCCACGCCTTGAGTCTTTTGGCTACAGTGCCGAGGACGCGTTCGCCGTCGGACTCACCTGTGGAGGAGAGCTGGAAGTCCATATCCAGCCACTGGGTAGCGAGTCCGGCGAAATGGCCCTCTTCGATATCGCTGTATCAAACGAACCCACGGCACTGGCGCTCATCCGCAGGCTCGGTGGCGGCGGGGGAGTGGTGGTCGTTGATGATCCTGTTCGGTTCCGCGCCATGGAATCAACGCAACTGGCCCGGTTGGTGGACGATCATCCCGCCACCCTGATGGCTGCCGCGGCCCAGGTTGAGCCACTGCTCCAAGGCGGACGCACGGGTTTGGTCCGGCTGGCAGCACCCGAGGGCTGCATCGATGGCTGGGTGACCGCCGAGAGGTTGGCGGCTCCTCCCCGTGAAGAGGAAGAACCGCAGCCCATCACCTTGTTCGTGGAAAGCCGCTTGCCAGCCGCGCGGATGCTCATTTTCGGGGCCAACGACTTCGGTGCCGCGTTGCTCCCCGCCGGACAGTTGCTTGGCTACAACGTCACCCTGTGTGATGCCCGCCCTGCGTTTGCCCAGCAGACCCGCTTCGCCGGTGCGGACCAAGTGGTCACCGACTGGCCGCACCGCTACCTGGAAGCCGAAGCAGCGGCCGGACGGATCGATGCCCGGACCGTAGTGTGCGTCCTGACCCACGATCCAAAGTTCGACATTCCCCTGCTTGAAACAGCTCTTCGCCTAAACCTGGCTTACGTCGGCGCAATGGGCTCGCGTCGTAGCCACCGGCAACGGGTTGAGGCCCTGCTCGAAGCGGGCACGCCTGCCGAAGCGCTCGGACGTCTGCATTCCCCGATCGGATTGGACCTTGGTGCAGTGACACCAGCCGAAGTCGCAGTCTCCATCACGGCAGAGATTATCGCCGAGCGCGGAGCTCGCGACCACAAAGTCACCATCCGCAAAGCCACCGGTCACAAAACCACCAGTCGCGCAGCCACAGGCTTCCCCTCGCTGAAGGACAGCACGGGCCCGATTCACCCAGCACCTCAACACCTCACTCAGGAGGACCCATGGACATGAACACCATCGAGGCCGTGGTTCCCACCACGGATCCCTCTCAATGGCGCGATGGCGATGCCTGGCTCGCCGGAGGAACCGTCCTCTTCTCCTACGGAAGCACCGTGCTCAAGCGCCTCCTGGATTTGGGCCAGGCCGGTTGGCCAGCCATTACTGTCACCGATCAAGGCATTGAGCTAGCCGCAACCTGCACCGTTGCAGAGCTCTACGCATTACCGGCGTCCGCGGAAATAGCCAACCACGAGTGGCCCGCCTTGGCATTGATTCGTCCTTGCTGCGACTCCTTCGTGGCATCCTTCAAGATCTGGAACATGTCCACGGTGGGCGGCAACCTCTGCACGTCCTTGCCCGCTGGCCCCATGATTTCGTTGTGTGCCGGACTCGATGCCATGGCATCCATCCAGAGCCCGGATGGCAGCAGCCGCAGCCTGCCTGTGTCCGACTTCGTTACCGGGGATATGCAGAATGTCCTGGCCCCCGGGGAATTGCTCCGCAGCATTCACCTCCCCGCAGAGGCGCTCTCGGCACGGGTGGCTTTCAGGCGCTTGTCGTTGAGCAATCTGGGACGCTCCGGCGTGCTGCTCATCGGACGCCTCGACGCCGAGGGCGGCTTGGTCATCACCGTCACCGCCTCCACCAAAAGGCCCGTCCAACTACGGTTCCCCGCCGGGCAGGTTCCCGACGCCGGGATGCTGGCAGACGCCGTCGGGGATTCCATTCCCTGGCCGCTGTACCACGATGACATCCATGGGCTTCCCGCATGGCGCCGCGATATGACGTTCAAGCTGGCGGAGGAAATCCGGGCCGAGCTACTGGGCGAATCGATGGTCGTGTCAGGCGATTTCTGGCCGCCGCACGCCACCTCACCGCAACCATCCACGCAACCCGCAAACAACAACCCGCAGAAGGAGGCCCCCCATGGCAATTGAGATCAACGGCGCTGCCTCTCAGGCCACACCCCGCCCCGGCCAATGCCTGCGCACTTTCCTACGGGAACAGGGAAACTTCGGCGTTAAGAAGGGCTGCGACGGCGGTGACTGCGGCGCGTGCACTGTGCACGTCGACGGCACCCCCGTCCACAGCTGCATCTATCCGGCGGTTCGCGCCGATGGCAAAGCGGTCACCACGATCGAAGGCCTCTCCAGCGGAGAAAACCTTCACCCTGTGCAGGAGCAGTTCCTTGAAGCTCAGGGGTTCCAATGCGGTTTCTGCACCGCTGGAATGGTCATGACGGCAGCCACTTTTGACGACGAGCAACGTGCCAACCTGCCCCGCAACCTCAAGGGCAATCTGTGCCGTTGCACCGGCTACCGCTCCATCGCTGACGCTGTTTGCGGTCATGATGGCGGGCACGCGCACGACGCCGGAGCCGACGTTTCCGGTGCCAAGTCGCCTGCCGCTGTGGAAGCCACGCCCGGCCAGCTTGGGGACAATGTGCCCGCACCCGCAGGCCAAGCCGTGGTTACAGGAACTGCCCGGTACACCCTGGATGTCCCGGCCGGGCAGCTTCCCGGACTACTGCACCTCAAGCTCCTGCGTTCGCCGCATCCACATGCCCGGATCGTGTCCATTGACAAGACCGCGGCTCTGGCAGTTCCTGGCGTCGTCGCCGTATTTGCGCACGAAGATGCACCAGCGCAGTTGTTCTCCACTGCCCAGCACGAACACTTCACGGACGATCCCGACGACACGCGCGTGCTGGACAACGTGGTGCGCTTCATCGGCCAGCGCGTTGCCGCGGTCGTGGCGGAGTCCGTTGGCGCTGCCGAGGCCGGAACCCGGGCGCTTGCTGTGGAGTACGAGCTTCTGGAGCCAGTATTCACGCCTCAGGAGGCAATTCTTCCGGGTGCCCCGGCGATCCATGGCGACAAGGACGGGGCCTACTCCCGGATTTCCCGGCCATTGGAAAATGTGGTGGCCGAGGTCCACGCCGAGCTGGGCAGCGTGGCCGACGGCTTCGCGGCAGCCGACTTCATCCATGAGCACACGTACAAGACCCAGAGGGTTCAGCACGTTGCAATGGAAACGCACGCGTCCATCGCGTGGCTGGATGAGGAAGGCAGACTGGTTGTCCGTTCCTCCACGCAGGTTCCCTTCCTGGTAAAGCGCACATTGGCGAGGTTGTTCAATCTGCCGGAGGAGACGGTCCGCGTGGTGGCTGGCCGCGTTGGGGGTGGTTTCGGAGGAAAACAGGAGGTCCTCACCGAGGATCTGGTCGCCTTGGCGGCCCTCACACTCAAGCGGCCGGTCCAGGTGGAGTTCACCCGGACCGAACAGTTCACGTCCGCCACGACGCGCCACCCCTTCACCATTAATCTCAAGGCGGGTGCCAGCCGGGACGGATACCTGACCGCCCTTCAACTGGATGTCATCACCAACACCGGCGCTTACGGAAACCATGCGCCCGGCGTTATGTTCCATGGTTGTGGGGAATCGTTGGCTGTCTATAAGTGCCGCAACAAGAAAGTGGACGCCCAGGCCGTCTACACCAACACCGTTCCCGCCGGAGCCTTCCGCGGGTATGGGCTGAGCCAGATGATCTTCGCGATCGAGTCTGCCATCGATGAACTTGCCATCGGTATCGGCATGGATCCCTTGGAGTTCCGGCTCAAGAACATGGTCCGTCCGGGTGATCACATGTTGTCTACCACACCCGAACCTGAGGAAGACGTTCACTACGGCAGCTATGGCTTGGACCAGTGCGTGGCCTTGGTCCGGGATGCCCTGGACCGGGGCAAGGAGCGTTACCGGGCCGCTGGCCTGGACGACCTCGGACCCGATTGGGTAGTCGGAGAAGGTTCTGCCCTGTCCATGATCGATACCGTCCCGCCGCGAGGCCACTTCGCCCACACCAGGGTGAGTCTGGAAGCGGACGGAAGGTTCGCCGTCGACGTCGGCACTGCGGAGTTCGGGAACGGCACCACAACCGTTCATGCGCAACTGGCTGCGACCGCGCTGGCAACGGCCGCCTCAAAAATTACCGTCCGTCAGTCAGATACGGACCTCGTGGAGCACGATACGGGCGCGTTCGGCTCGGCCGGTACCGTGGTGGCCGGCAAGGCCACGCTCGGTGCGGCCCTTGAGCTCGCAACCAGGATCCAGACCGTTGCAGCTTCGCTCACGGGAGTTGCATTAACGGATTGCCGCTTGCTGGACGGAGCTGTTGAGTGCGGTGATCGTGTGGTTCCGCTCAAGGGAATTTTCGACGCCGCTCGTCTCCAAGGCGTTCGCCTCGCCACCGATGGCAACTGGGGAGGAACGCCGCGGTCAGTGGCATTCAATGTCCATGGTTTCCGGGTTGCCGTTAATACGGGAACGGGTGAGCTGCGGATCCTGCAGAGCGTGCAGGCAGCAGATGCCGGCGTTGTGGTGAACCCGCGGCAGTGCCGGGGGCAGATCGAAGGCGGCATCGCACAGGCGCTTGGTGCGGTGCTTTATGAGGAAGTCAAAGTGGACGACGCCGGACACGTCACCACCGATATCCTCCGGCAGTATCACATTCCGTCATTCGCGGACGTGCCGCGGAGCGAGGTCTATTTCGCAACAACGAATGACAGCACCGGGCCCCTCGGCGCCAAGTCCATGAGCGAGAGCCCGTTCAACCCCGTGGCACCCGCGTTGGCCAACGCCATCCGCAACGCCACCGGAATCCGTTTCGGCGAACTGCCCATCGCCCGCGACAAAATTTACCTGGCCCTCCGTGACCGCACGCTGATACCCAACTGAGTCGCATTTGTGCGCGTTTTGAGCCGTCTAAACGCGCACAAATGCGACTTACTTGGGTGACATCCGGGCGCGTGGGGTTGTCAGTCCTCCAGAAGGTGCAGCTGGTCCTTCGTATCCAGGTCTTCGCCGGAGCAAAGGTCACTGCAATCCACCAGGTCCACCAAACCTGGATGCGCCTTGAGGAACGATCGCGCCCCCGTGTCACCATTCGCGGCTTTCGCCGCTTGGGATCGGAGCCCGACGTCGATAATCACCGGGTGCCGACGCTTAAGGCGGCCTGACTCGTCAGGGTATGCGGCCGCCGTGACCCGACCCGGACGGTGGCTGCCCAGCAACCTGCTGACCGCCGTCGGGGTTAACCCGGGCTGATCCACCAGAGCCACCATGATGCTGTGTCCCGGTGAGGCCGCCTCGATTCCTGCGCGGAAAGAGCCGGCCATGCCCTTGGCCCAATTTTCGTTCTCGACCACCTTGTACGTCCGTAGATCTGTGGTGCTTCGAACGCGGTCCGCCTCGGCCCCAACCACTACCACGACCTCCCGGCAGCCGCCGTCGAACAGCGTATCGGCGAGCACCTCAACCAGCGTGCGGCCGCGGTAGGGGAGCAGCGCTTTGGGCCCGCGGCCCAAGCGAGTGCCAGCCCCCGCAGCAAGCAGGACACCCGTGGTGGGCGCCACGCCGGATCCAGTCATATCCTCACGATACGCGCGGGCATGCACGCGGTCTGTAGCCTCCTCCCAGCTTTCCGTGACATCTACCAAAATCGGTTGCAAACTACTCCTCAGTAGGTCTGTTGGTAGGTTCCGACGGCCATTATTGTCGGTAGGGAATTGTTGAAATCAGCTCTGATGCAATGATGCGTGGAGGAAAAGGGGAAGATGGCGGGCAGTTTCGAAATACTCAACGCCGGGACGAATACGTTCAGGTTTCGACTCACAGCCGATGACGGCACAGTTGTGGCAGTGTCGCCACAATTTCCCAATTTGAAGGCCGTCGTGGCCGGTATCAATGCAGTCCGCGAGAACGCGGCAACCGGATTCGTTGTAGACCGCAGGAATCTGGGTACCTGAGTTTCCCGGTAACACGCAAATACAGTTGGCGGCAGTGTTCTTCACGAACACTGCCGCCAACTGTATTTCTGCCCTGTTATCCGTGGGTTGCTAGGCGTCTCCGCCTGCTCCGCCGGTGGTGCCCGCGTTCACGTCGAGCAGCTTGTAGCGGTCAATAGCGTACGACGGCGCACCCTCCTCGACTTCGCCCCTCGCCGCCAGCATCTGCAGGGTTTTGGCGACGATGGAGTGGGTGTCGTTTTTGAAGTAGCGGCGGGCGGCTTGGCGGGTGTCGGAGAAGCCGAAGCCGTCTGCTCCGAGGGAGGCGAAGTCGTTGGGGATGAATTGGCGGAT
>NZ_JBHZPI010000025.1:0-97906 GCF_042788025.1 Paenarthrobacter sp. YIM B13468
TGATGTCCGCCATCAGGTAATCCCGGGTGATGGGGTGCTGCAACGCTCCTGCCAGTTCCAGCGCGGCCTCGTGGGTGCTGCTCCGCCCACGTATTCGGTGTGGCCGGTTTCGACGTCGGCCGTCACCATCTTGGCGACCTCTGCCGCAAATTCTTCAACAGAATACAACTTGCCCGCTTCTGCACGGCGGGCCTCGATGGCGCCCGGGTTGGAGCGGTCAAGCAAGGTGGCCGTGACGGTGCCCTCGATCATGTCGCCGGAAACAACCACCAGCGAGATCCCTTTGTCAGCAAGGTTGGGCAGGAGTGCGCGCAATGCGTCCTCGCCGGCCCGCTTGCTCTTTGCCACGGGCTCGTATTCAGGCATGGTGGGAACGGTCTCCACGAAATGCGCCTGGTGGCTGGTCACGAAGACGACGCGCGAGCCTTCGCGCATGAGGGGAACAGCCGCATTGAGCATGTTGACCTGGGCGTCGCGGTTGAGCTTGAGGGCGTAACCCTCCTCCATTCCGGATTCCATGCCACCGGAAGCATTCAGTACCAGGACGTCCAGCGAACCGAACTGCTCCATGGCGGTGCTGGCAAGAGTGTGCACGCCTTCGTCGGTGGTGAGGTCTGCACCGACGGCCGCAGCGCGGCCGCCGGCTGCCTCGATTTCAGCAACTACCTTGTTGGCCCGCGGTGCCTTCTGACGGTAGTTGACGACGACGGCGGCGCCCTCACCCGCGAGGATCTTGGCGACTTCAGCACCGATGCCGCGGGAAGATCCCGTGACGATCGCGGTCTTGTTATCCAGCATTCCCATTCGTGCTCCTTTTGTTCACTTCGTCTAAAAATATGCGGGTCCGGGTTCCATCATGCCAGTGGTGGGAACGAACCCCTTTGTCGGGTGACGACAAAAACTGGCTGATAGCCTCAGTGCGTGCCGCTTTAGTGGCCCATCCCGAGACCGCCGTCAACGGGAATTACAGCGCCTGAAATGTAGGCGGCTTCATCGCTGGCTACCCAACGCACAACATTGGCTACCTCGGCAGCCTCGGCGAAACGACCTGCGGGCACGTTTGCCAGATACGACTTCTGGGTTTCCTCGGGCAGTTCTGCCGTCATGTCCGTGTTGATGAATCCGGGAGCTACCACGTTGGCCGTGATCCCCCGGCTGCCCAGTTCGCGGGTCAGTGAGCGTGCGATGCCCACCATGCCCGCCTTCGATGCGGAGTAGTTGATCTGACCCGGAGCTCCATACAGGCCGGACACGGATGAGATGAGGACCACGCGGCCCTTGCGGAGCCGGATCATGCCCTTGGAAGCACGCTTTATGACGCGGAACGCACCGGTGAGGTTTGTGTCCAGCACAGACGTGAAGTCGTCCTCGCTCATGCGCAGGAGCAGTGTGTCTTTAGTGATGCCCGCGTTGGCAACCAAAACCTCCACCGGGCCGTGCGCTTCCTCTACTGTCTTGAAAGCGGCATCAATCGAGGCTTCGTCAGTGACGTCGGCTTTGACTCCCAGGATGCCCTCAGGCAGTTCTGTTTCGCTTCGATAGGTCACTGCCACCTTGTCACCGTTTGCGAGGAAGGACTCGGCAATGGCCAGGCCGATGCCCCTGTTGCCGCCGGTAATGAGGACGCTACGGCCGGTGGATACTGTTTCAGACATACTTTCGCTCCAGGTTCTGCGGCATGGGTGTGCTGCGGTGAAGAGGGGATTTCCTGCCTCGATCTTATCGGGCACCTGCTCCAACCCGCGGGTAACCGGCCTGTCCCGCGGTTTGGGCGCCTACCGCCTTGGTGAGAGAATTGAGAGAAGCCTTTGGAGCGTGATGATTCAGCTGTGACACGAGAAAACAGTCCCCTGCAGCAGGTGCCCGGGGAACCGGACGCTTTCTCCGGCGACCCCGAAGTCCACAGCATCACCGATGCCGCAGCTGCCCACTCGGAGGACATGCGGGAGCGCATGATCAAGTACGCAGTGGCTATGGGTATTCGCATGGTCTGCATCATCCTGATCTTCGTGGTGGACGGCTGGTTGAAAATAATCGCCGTGGCGGGCGCAGTGTTCCTCCCTTGGATTGCCGTTGTCATAGCTAATGGCAGCGATAAGGCCGAGGACCACAGCGATTCCCTGCTGGACTACGTGGCATCAGCGGAAATCGAGGGCTCTTCGAACTCCACCGAAGACGAATCGACAGACAACGTCACGGTGCTGAAAGGCGAAGTGGTAGACGACGAGCCACCAGGTCAGGGAACAGAGCCTGACGAGACTCATACACCCAAGGCCGGCGATGCCGGCAACGAACGGGCGGCTTCATGAACATCTTTAACCTGGGCGGCGCCGGTTTGGGCAGCCAGGAGCCTGACCGCGCCACTGGCCCCGCTCTCTGCTCCCGTAAGGGATGCCGGGAGGGCGCAGCCTGGCAACTCCTGTGGAACAACCCGCGGATCCACACTCCTGAGCGGCGGAAAGTTTGGCTTTCGTGCAACGAGCACCGCGATTGGCTTGAGGACTACCTCCAGACCCGGGGCCTTTGGAAAGAGACCGTCCCTTTCGAGGCAGATGCCGCTGCCGTTGGCGAGGCCCGCTGAATGTATCGTTTCCTTTTCTCCAGCAAGTGGCTGGGCTATTTTGTTCTGGCCGTTATCTTCGCCACAGCATGCGTGTTCCTCGGCCGTTGGCAAATGGATCGGCGGGCAGAGACGCTGGCTGAGATCAACCGCGTAGTGAGCAATTACTCAGCGACACCGGTCCCTTTCGCTAACATCAAGGACCAGTTCCATACCATGGACCCCGAGCGGGAATGGACCCAGGTAGAGCTGCGCGGTAGCTACGACCTGAACGGCCAGCGCGTTGTGCGAAACCGTCCGTTGAATGGGCAGCCAGGTTACGACGTCGTGGTTCCTTTCCGCCTGAGCACCGGCGAAGCGGTGGTTATCGACCGCGGCTGGTTGCCAATTGGCAACAACACACCTGGCCGTCCCGACGTCGTTCCGGCACCTCCCGTGGGTGAGGTGACCGTGGTTGCCCGCCTCAAGCCAACGGAACCGAAGCTGGACCGCGGTGCGGTGGATGGACAGCTGCCATCCATTGACCTTGCCAGCTTTGCAAGCGAACTCCCCTACCCCATAGCGACGGGCGCCTATGGGCAGCTGGCAAGCGAGGATCCCGCGGTCCAGCCCATGCCGACGCCCTTCCCCAAACCAGCCACGGAAGAGGGCACGCACCTCTCCTACTCCCTTCAGTGGTTTGCCTTCGGCGTCCTGATGTTCATTGGCTTTGGTTACGCAGCCCGGCAGCAGGCGCGTAACGCTGCCATCGACGCGGAAGAGGACGAAGACGGCGAGGACGAAGTTATTGCCGTCAGTGGGCCGTCCAAGCGTCGTGTGCCTACAAGCCGAAAGAATAAGCGCCCCACGTCGGAAGAAGAGGAAGACGCAATCCTGGATGCCCAAGGTTACTGAAGCGATTCCGGACCCGGTGCTCAACGTGAAGTCGGCCCTCACGGCGGCAGGCGCCGAGGACACCGTCCGGATCTTCGAGGACAAAGTGCCCACCGCTGCAGCGGCCGCCTCGGTCCTTGGATGCGAGGTTGCGGCCATCACCAACAGCCTGATTTTCGAACTCGACGGCAAACCCTTGCTGATCCTCGCCAGCGGAGCCGCGAGAGTAGATACAACACTGGTAGCCAAACTACTGGGCACCGGAAAGATCCGCCGGGCGAAGCCTGATTTCGTGCTCAAACACACCGGCCAGGAAGTGGGAGGCGTCGCCCCTGTCGGTCACCCCAACCACATCCGCACCATTCTGGATATCTCGCTGAAGCAACACCCCGTCCTATGGGCCGGCGCCGGAGACCACAATTCAATGTTCTCCATCACCTACGGGGAGTTGGCTCACATCACTCACGCGGAGCCACTACAAGTCCGCTAACCGCCGTAATCGTGACGGGCCCCCGAGCGGCGCGACGCGGTTGAAGTGCGTAGCGTGCGTCTAAGCGAGGAACGAGCGAGCACGCGGCAAATCCGGCGCGCCGCGTAGCGAACGCAACCACGGCGCGCATCGGATGCAGAAGAGAACAGCCCCTACGCCAGCGTGATCAGGTCCAGGTAGTCCTCGTTCCAGTGATCTTCAACACCGTCCGGGAGCAGCACCACGCGTTCTGGATTCAGGGCCGAGACGGCGCCTTCATCGTGGCTGACCATGACGACAGCGCCACTGTAGTTTTTCAGTGCACCGAGGATTTCCGCACGGCTGGCTGGGTCCAGGTTGTTGGTGGGCTCGTCCAGGAGCAACACGTTGGCGCTGGATGCAACGATGGTTGCGAGGGCGAGCCGGGTCTTCTCGCCACCGGACAGAACACCGGCCGGCTTCTCGACGTCGTCACCTGAGAACAGGAATGACCCCAGAATGCCGCGAACTTCGACGTCCTTCATGTCCGGTGCGGAGGAACGCATGTTCTCAAGGACTGTGCGATCGTGGTCCAGGGTTTCGTGCTCCTGGGCGTAGTAGCCCACCTTCAATCCGTGTCCCGGGATGATGTCGCCGGTGTCCGGCTTGTCAACGCCTGCGAGCATTCGCAGGAGGGTGGTCTTGCCCGCACCGTTGAGGCCAAGGATGACCACCTTGGAGCCGCGGTCGATCGCCAAGTCCACGTCAGTGAAAATCTCCAGGGAGCCGTAGGACTTGCTGAGCCCTTCGGCGGTCAGTGGGGTCTTGCCGCAGGGTGACGGGTCCGGGAAGCGCAGTGCGGCGACGCGATCGTTTTCACGAACGGCTTCCAAACCGCCAAGGAGACGTTCTGCACGCTTTGCCATGTTCTGCGCTGCGACGGCTTTCGTTGCCTTTGCGCGCATCTTGTTGGCTTGGTCGATAAGGACCTGGGCCTTCTTTTCCGCATTGGCCCGTTCGCGCTTGCGGGCCCTTTCATCCGTTTCGCGCTGCTGGAGATAGCGCTTCCAACCCATGTTGTAGTAGTCGATCTGGGCCCTGTTGGCATCAAGGTGGTAGACCTTGTTGACTGTGGCCTCCAACAATTCAACATCGTGGCTGATCACGATCAACCCACCCTGGTGGTCCTTGAGGAAGTCGCGCAGCCAGGTGATGGAGTCGGCGTCAAGGTGGTTGGTGGGTTCGTCCAGGAGCAAGGTTTCTGCCGAGGAATAAAGAATGCGCGCGAGTTCCACGCGACGGCGCTGGCCACCGGAGAGGGTCTTCAGCGGCTGGTTAAGGATGCGTTCCGGGAGCGCAAGGTTGGAGGAGATCGCGGCCGCCTCAGCTTCAGCGGCGTATCCGCCGCCAGCCAGGAACTCAGATTCCAGGCGATCGTAGCGGTTCATGGCCTTGCGCTGTACAGCTTCGTCCTCGCTGGCCATCTCGGCCTGCGCCTTCTTCAGCTTCCCCACCACCACGTCCAAGCCACGTGCAGAAAGGATGCGATCACGGGCGAGCTGCTCCATGTCCGGGGTGCGGGGATCCTGGGGCAGATAGCCGATCTCACCGCTGCGGGTCACTTTGCCGCCTGCCGGAAGGCCTTCGCCGGCGAGGACGCGGGTCAAAGTGGTCTTGCCCGCGCCATTGCGTCCAACAAGGCCGATCTTGTCGCCTTTGTCCACCCTGAAGTTGACCTTGTCCATGAGCAGGCGTGCGCCGGCGCGGAGTTCGAGTTCCTGGACGGTAATCAATTCGGGTGATGCCTTTCAATGGGGAACGCCTGCTTGACCGGTTGGCCCGGTAGTAGCGGCGGGGACGGCCGTGAGAACAGCCTGTCCAAGTCTACCGGCACCCCGCCCTCCCCCGGACCTCACGTCGCCCGGGCGGCACGTTGTGCCATCCCACACAGAATTTTTACCCCCACTTGTTGAGAGGCTCCAAAAATGAGCCTTTCCAAGCTCCGTATCCTCACTATTGGGGGAATAAAACTTCGACCTCGCACCCACAGCATTTCCTGATAGGACCCGTCATGAGCCAAACCACCTCCGCCTCCGTGGAGCGCAACTCCTCGCGTAAGCGATGGACCGCCACAGACCTCGGCCTCATTGCCGTCTTCGCAGCCTTGGTGGCCGCGTCCGCGATCGTTCCCGGCATTCCGGTTGGCGCCCTTGGCGTGCCGATCACTTTGGTAACCCTCACTGTGATGCTTAGTGGCCTGGTGCTTGGCCCCGGGCGGGGATTCGCCGCCGTCGGACTCTATGTCCTCCTTGGCCTGGCCGGGTTGCCGATCTTCAGCGGGGGGCGCAGCGGACTGGGCATCCTCGCTACAGCTTCGGCAGGGTACATCATTGCCTTCCCCCTTGCGGCGGCGGCCACCGGCTATCTGGCGGCTTTGGTTATCCGCAAGACGGTAAGGAACCGTTCCCTGCTCCTGTTTGCTGCCGCGATGGTCAGCAGCATCGTCCTCATACACGGCCTGGGCGTTCTGGGCATGATGGTCAACGGCAAACTGGACTTCACCAAAGCCTTCATTGCTGATCTTGCGTTCTACCCCGGGGACATCCTCAAAAACGTCCTCGCCGTGATCATTGCCGTGGCTATTCACAAGGCCTTCCCGGATGTCCTGGTCCGCAGGGTCAAATAGCCTGCGTCACGCAAAGTCGGAAACAATATCTCTATGAACTCCATCAGCTTCAGCAGGGTCTCGGTTCGTGTAGCCATTGACGGCAGCAGCACGTCCAAGACCCTGCTGGAGGATGTTTCCTTGAGCCTTACAGAGCGGCGAATCGGCGTCATCGGAGCCAACGGTTCCGGAAAGTCCACGCTGTTGCGGCTGTTGAACGGATTGGTGGAGCCAAGCGAGGGAACCGTTGAAGTCCACGGCGATGACACAGTCAAAGCTGTGCGTAGGGTTCGTGCCAACGTCGGATTCGTCTTCACTGATCCTTTGTCGCAACTGGTGATGCCTACCGGCCGTGAAGACGTTGAACTCTCCCTGCGGCGCTCCATTAAGAACACCCGCGAACGAGCCGCACACGCGGAAGCAGTTCTTGACAGGTTTGGCCTGCTGCCCCTGGCAGACCAGAGCATCTATGAGCTCTCCGGCGGGGAGCGTCAGCTGCTCGCCTTGGCGGCAGTCATCGCCGTCAATCCCAAGGTGCTGGTCCTTGACGAGCCATCCACCCTCCTTGACCTGCGTAATCGCGAGCTACTCCGGCGCACCCTGACGGGCCTGGAACAGCAAGTCGTCATGTCCACCCACGACCTCGACCTCGCCCTGGAGATGGACCGCGTGCTGGTAGTGGAGTCGGGGCGGATAGTATTCGACGGCGATGCCGCCGAAGGTGTCGCCCGGTACCGGGAGCTGTGCGCAACTGCGCTCGACGAGGTTCCCGGCCTTGGCGAACGTCCGGGGAGAGGCCAGTCATGAGGGGCCACGGCTTCCTGATCGCAAACTATGTGCCGGGCAACTCGCTCATCCACCGAATCCCGTTGTGGCTGAAGTTCCTGGTGGTTGCAGCGTGCGGGACCGCGTCGTTCCTGATTGTCGACTGGCAAGTCTCGCTGTTGGTCTTCGCCATGATGTGCGGCTTGTTCTTGCTCAGCGGGGCCGGTTTGCGCCGCCTGACGCGGGCCATATGGACGGTTACGCCCGTCCTCGTGGTGATTGGATTGTTTCAATGGTGGCAATTGGGTGCCCCCACGGCTGCGCGCATCGTCCTGAATGTCCTGGTGTGCGTCGTCGCAGCCTCAGTCCTGACTGCCACCACACCCGTCCAGGACCTCTTGGACGGCGTTGTCTCCCTGGCCAAACCCTTCCAGCGCTTCGGTGCCGATCCTGAGCGTTTCGCGCTCACTATCGCCGTGATGCTCAGGAGTATCCCCTTCATTGCAGGAGCGTTTTCGGACGTCAGGGATGCGGCCCGCGCCCGTGGACTTGAACGCAACCCGAGGGCACTCATACTCCCGGTCTTTATCACGACGGTCGCTTATGCGCGCCAAACCGGCGACGCCTTGGCCGCCCGGGGACTCGGGGAACCGGACGTGCCCAACTAGGTCGCAGCTGAGCGCGTTTTGACGGCTCTAAACGCGCTCTAATGCGACGCAGTTGGGTCAGAGCCGGGCGTAGCGCAGGAGTGCTGCCGTGCCCATTCCCCCGGCAATGCTGATCATCGCCAAACCCAGCGGTGCGCCACCAGAGTTTTCGGATAGGTTTCGAGCCTGGGTGAGCAGGCGCGTCACCAAGACAGCCCCCGAAGCACCGTAGCCGTGGCCGAGCGCCAGCGCTCCGCCCTCTGCATTGGCTTTCCCAGGATCGATGCCCAGATGATCAAGGCAAGCGATGCTCTGGGAGGCAAAAGCTTCGTTGAATTCGATGAGCTCTACGTCCGTGGCAGCCACACCGTGCTGCGCCAACAACCGTTCCGCGGCGTGCGCCGCCCCGATGCCGAGCAACTCCGGATGCACTCCCGTTGTCTCACAACCCAAAACCAGCAAGCCGTCAACCGCGCCCATCTCCCGGGCACGCTTCAGGGAAGTAATAACGACGGCGGCAGCCGCGTCGGCGTCGAAACATGAGTTAGCTGCCGTGACAGTTCCGTCGGGGACGAAAACTGCCGGGAACCGTGACATCAGCGAAGCGCGCAACGAACGCTTGGGGCCGTCGTCGGCGTCGACGATCGTCCCGGCATTTTCAAGCGGCACGATTTCGCGCGCGAGCTTGCCCGCTGCAGCAGCCCCAAGAGCCCGACGATGGCTGCGGAGTGCGTACTCATCCTGCCGCTCACGGCTGATACCAAACGTGCGGGCCACATTTTCCGCGGCTACACCCATGTCGGGGTCACCAAACCCGGGTGGCACAAAGGTGGCCCGCGAATAAAAGTCCAGGCCGCCGTCGTCGGTCCTGTGGGCGCGCGCTGGAGCGGTACTGATGCTTTCCACCCCGCCAGCCAGATACAGCGGATCTCCACCGGCGCCAACCAGACGCGCGGCAAGTGCAATAGCATCCAGGCCGGAACCGCACTGCCGATCAACCGTGAGCCCGGGCACTGAGATGGGCAGGCCGGCCTGCAATGCGGCGAATCGCGCTACGTTTCCACCGCCACCAACAGCATTGCCCATGATGACGTCGTTCACACCGGCCGGGTCAATGCATGCCGACTCAATGAGGGAACGGATGACCGGCGCCAGGAGGTCCGGCGCCCGGAGATGCCTCAGCTGCCCGTTTGCACGGCAGATCGGAGTCCGCAGAGCCGCGATGATGACAGGCTGGCGGGACTCGTCCACTTCCGGCATGGAAGAGCCGCTACCCAAGGGGACGCGCCCGGGCATCATGGTTTTTGATCCAGTCGAGTAGCACCATCCGGCTGACCTTTCCGCGATCCGTAATGGGTAACTCGGACAGGACGTAGTACTGCAGCGGCCACTTGTCCCGCGCGAGCAGGCCGTCAAGGCCCGTGCGGAGCTGGGTCGCCGTGACTGCGCCATAGGCCGGAACGACGCCGGCAATCACCCTTTGACCCCGGATGTCATCCGGAGCGCCGGCCGCCACCGCAACTTCGATGCCTGGAACGGAGGCGAGGGCAAGCTCCACCTCGTGCGGGTACACGTTCTTTCCCGCGGTGATGATCATGTCCGAACGACGTCCCAGGATGTGCAGGGTCCCGTCGGCGAGATACCCTTGGTCCCCCACGGTGTACCAGCCGTCCAAGCAGCGGAGGGCCTGGCCGTCGTCTCCCCAAAGGTAGCCGTTGCTGACCATTCCACTGCGAACGCTGATGTTGCCGTGCTCCCCGTCCGGGAGGTTCTGGCCATTGTCGTCCAGGATTCGCAATTCCACACCAGGAAAAGGCCGGCCAATCCCCGTACCCCCGACGTCAAGGGGTTCTCCCGCAGCCAAGCGTGTGCCGGAGACGAAGCTCAATTCCGAGGCTCCGTAATACTCAAAGATGGCAGCATGCGGGGCCCAGCGGCGCGCCGCTTCCAACGTACGGCCATCGAGCTTGGAACCCGCGCAGATGATGCTGCGGATTCCGGAAGCATCCACGTCTCCCGCCAGGCCCCGTTCGCTCAGCAAACGAAGCATGGTGGGCGTAAGAACCAGTCTTGTGATGTTGTCATGGCTGATCGAAGCGTGGGCGTCGCCGACGTCGAAGGACTCCAGCGTGTGGAATGCAGAGCCCGCGTACAGGCACTCAGACAGGGCGTAGAGGTTCAAGCTGGAGGAGAGTGGACCTGCCGCCAGGGTCCGGTCTTCCTGCGAGAGCCCAAAGAACTCGATCGACGCCTCGAACGAAACCTGCCACGAACGGCGGGACCGCGTGAACGCCTTGGGCACTGAAGTGGTGCCGGAAGTGAGCCCAATCAGGAAGGTGGTGGAAAGGTCACCGTCAGTAAGTTCAAGGTGGGATGAGACGGTAGAGTCGGCGATTCGTGAGGTCACCTCTTCTACCATTGCTGCCGGCCACTGTGGGTCCAGCACCGCACAACGGCGCTCCCCCGCCACCGCCGCCGTGAACTTCGCGACGAAGTCAGTGGAGTTGGGTTCGGCAAGCACAGTGGTGGCCATCGCACGGCCAAGCAGGCCCGCCGCGGCGTCGCGGAGCTCGGCCCAGTTGAGCCGGTTGCGGCCCACAACGACGGCGGTGTCGTGGGGACGCTCATCGGCCCAGAGCTGAATTTTGTCCAGGAAAGGCATCCCCGCAATTTTACGGCAGTGTTCGCCCTCCGGCACCAATGGTGACGTCTATTCTGACTGTATGAGTTTCAATGACGGTGCGCAGCTTGACCCATCCCAAGTAGAAGACCGACGCGGCGGAGGCATGGGCCGCGGGACGAAAATAGGTGGCGGGATTGGTGGTGGCATCGTCGTGCTGCTTCTGGCCCTCTTCGGAATCAACCCCAACATCCTTGGTGACCTTACGGGCGGCGGAACCCAGCCGCCCGCCGTCGATGGCGGGAGCGGCGGTGTGCAGGAGTGCCAGACTGGCGCTGACGCGGACAAACGACTCGACTGCCGAATCACAGGCACTGTTAACAGCCTTAATGCCTTCTGGCCCGAATACCTGGCCCAGTACAACGTGCAGTACTCCCGGCCCGGAACGGTCATCTTCGACCAAGGAACCCAAACAGGATGTGGCCCTGCCACCACTGCTGTAGGACCCTTCTATTGTCCGGTGGACACCAAGGCATACTTCGACCCCGGGTTCTTCGATGAGCTCGTGACCCGTTTTGGTTCATCAGGGGGACCACTGGCGCAGGAGTACGTGGTGGCCCATGAATTCGGCCACCACATCCAGAACATCCTGGGCAATCTGGACCGGGCACAACAGGATCCCCAAGGGCCGCAGTCCGGTGCAGTCCGTGTCGAATTGCAGGCAGACTGCTATGCGGGACTCTGGGTTCGCCACGCAAGCACCCAGAAAGACCCGGCAACGGGCAAGCCGTTCCTTGACCCCATCACCGAGCAGGACCTGCAGGACGCGCTGTCCGCTGCGTCCGCCGTCGGCGATGACCGCATCCAGGAAGCCGCAACCGGACGGGTCTCACCGGAATCCTGGACCCATGGCTCCAGTGAACAGCGGCAGAAGTGGTTCTACCAGGGCTATTCCACGGGCGATATCAATAAATGCGACACCTTTGGTGTGGCAGCGCCCTGACCGCGTTTAACGTCGCCCGGTAAACGCAGAAATGGTTCCGGACCTAAGGTCCGGAACCATTTCTTTGCCCCTGGAGGGCGAAACCTGCTGATCAGATGTTGAAGCCCAGGGCCCGCATCTGGTCCTTGCCGTCGTCAGTGATCCGTTCGGGACCCCATGGCGGCATCCATACCCAGTTCAAGCGCCATTCATCCACTACGCCGTCGAGGGACTTGCCTACCTGCTCTTCCAGCACGTCCGTGAGCGGGCAAGCCGCCGTTGTCAGTGTCATGTCGATCAGGAGTGCGCCGTCCTCATCCGAGTACTTCAGGCCATAGAGGAGGCCCAAGTCCACGACGTTGACACCGAGCTCCGGGTCAATGACGTCCTTGAGCGCTTCCTCGACGTCCTCGAGGCTGGTGCGCGCCGCGTTGATTTCGGTCATGGAACGATCCTAACTAGCCCTGTACGGCAGGAGCAACGGCAACGCCTGCGCCTGCGGCGTAGCGGTCGTAGCCCTCTTCTTCAAGACGGTCGGCCAGCTCGGGGCCGCCCTCTTCAACAACCTTGCCGTCGACGAAGACGTGGACGAAGTCCGGCTTGATGTAGCGCAGGATGCGGGTGTAGTGGGTGATGAGCAACGTGCCCATGTTTCCCTCTGCATGTGCGCGGTTGACGCCTTCGGAAACTACCTTGAGGGCGTCGACGTCCAGGCCTGAGTCGGTCTCATCCAGAACGGCGAACTTCGGCTTGAAGAGCTCGAGCTGAAGGATCTCGACGCGCTTCTTCTCGCCACCGGAGAAGCCTTCGTTGACGTTGCGCTGTGCGAAGTCGGCGTCGATACGCAGCTGCTGCATGGCAGCCTTGACATCCTTGGTCCACGTGCGAAGGGCGGGTGCTTCGCCGTCGATGGCCGTCTTGGCGGTACGCAGGAAGTTCGTCATGGTGACGCCGGGAACCTCTACCGGGTACTGCATGGCGAGGAAGACGCCTGCACGGGCGCGCTCGTCAACGCTCATTTCGAGGACGTTTTCGCCATCGAGAGTGATGGTGCCGCTGGTCACCGTGTAGCGGGGGTGGCCGGCAATGGTGGAAGCGAGGGTGGACTTGCCCGAGCCGTTGGGGCCCATGATGGCGTGCGTTTCACCGGTCTTGATGGTGAGGCTGACGCCCTTCAGGATCTCCTTGGTGCCCTGCTCCGTCTCGATGCTGACGTGCAGGTCCTTGATCTCAAGAGTAGACATGCTCTTCTTTCTTTTCCGTTCGTAAGTCTGGTGATACTGGGCGCTCAGTAGTTGTCTACCGAAGCACCGTTCACAACGTTGGTCACGTCCACGTAGACGTCGTCACCATCGATGGTGACGGCGAAAACGGGAACGGGGTCGTAGGCAGGCAGCTGGAGAGGCTGTCCGCTGCGGAGGTCGAATTGGGAACCGTGGCCCCAGCACTCAATCGCACAGCCTTCAATCTCGCCTTCGGACAACGAGATGTCCGCGTGCGAGCAGGTATCGCCGATGGCATGGATCTCACCCATCGAGTCCCTCACGATGGCTACGGGGTAGTCATCGATCAGGACGCGCAGCGCCTGCTTGACCTGGATGTCATTGGCGTTGCATACCAGTTCGCCTTTGGTTTGTTCACTCATCGTTGTCCTGCCTGGTCTGCTAGTTGTCGGTCGCGGCGAGTTCGCGCTCAACAGCAGCGGTCAGGCGTTCTTCGATTGCCGGGACGTTGATCTGCTGGATGATCTCGTTGAGGAAGCCTCGAACCACCAGGCGGCGGGCAACCTTTTCCGGGATGCCGCGTGCCATGAGGTAGAAGAGGTGCTCGTCGTCGAAACGGCCGGTGGCGCTGGCGTGGCCGGCACCCTCGATGAGTCCCGTCTCGATTTCCAGGTTCGGCACAGAGTCCGCACGCGCGCCGTCCGTCAGGACCAGGTTGCGGTTGGCCTCATAGGTGTCGGTGCCTTCTGCTTCCTTACGGATCAGGACGTCGCCCACCCACACAGTGTGGGCATTGCGGCCCTGCAGCGCACCCTTGTACAGCACGCGCGACTTGCAGTTGGCCACTGCGTGGTCAACAAACAGGCGCTGCTCAAGGTGCTGACCGGCATCGGCGAAGTACAGGCCGAACATTTCGACGTCGGCACCAGGAGCGGTGAAGCGGGTGGACGGCGTAACGCGCACGACGTCACCGCCGAGGCTGACCACAATGTGCTTGAACTTCGCGTCGCGGCCGATCCTGGCCTGCTGCGCCGATGCGTGAACGGCGTCGTCTGCCCATTCCTGCAGGGACACGACAGTCAGCTCAGCGCCATCTTCGACGATAATTTCAACGTTCTCGGAAACAACAGCGGTGCCCTGGTGGTCCAGGACCACGACGGCCTTGGAGAATCGCTCTGCCACAATCACGATGTGCTGCGCGGACGGAGCGTCGCCGGAGCCGGTCACCAGGACGGAAACTTCGCTCTCGGCCTGCAGCTCAGCCGGAACCGTTACAACGGTAGCCTCGGCAAAGTTCTCCCAGCCGTTTGCGGACACGCGGTCCTCCGGGATGCCGGCCTGGCCGATGCGCTTGTCGTCGCGGCCAACGGTCTCGACGACGACGCCGGCCGGTGCGGTCACACTGACAGCCGGAGCTGCACCGTCAAGGACCTCGGTGTGGAGACCGCGCAAGCGCTTCAGCGGTGTGAAACGCCAGTCTTCTTCAAGGCCGGTCAGCGGCTTGAAGTCCTCCAGCTTGTAAGACGTGAGGCGGCCGGCGCGGGAGCTGTCCGGGATACCGACGCCGCCACCATGCGAGTGGCTCTTTACCGATGCGCCACCGAGCGGACCAGCAGCAGGCTGCTCCGACGTCGTGCTGGCGTTTGTTCCGGAGTTTAGAGGCGAAAGGTTTTCGCCTTCCTCGGTGAAGCCGTTGATAAACGGCTGGGCCGAGGGCGCGCCGATGCGCGCCTTTTCAGTAGTGATATCAGTCATTGTTAACCGACGGACCCTTCCATCTGCAGTTCAATCAAGCGGTTCAGCTCAAGGGCATATTCCATGGGCAGTTCACGGGCGATCGGCTCAATGAAGCCGCGCACGATCATGGCCATGGCCTCGTCCTCAGGCATGCCGCGGGACATCAGATAGAAGAGTTGCTCTTCGCTGACGCGGGAAACGGTGGCCTCGTGACCCATGACGACGTCGTCCTCGCGGATGTCGATGTACGGGTACGTGTCCGAGCGGGAAATGGTATCCACCAGAAGGGCATCGCAACGGACCGTGTTGGCCGAGTGCTTTGCACCTTCGCGGACCTGGACCAAGCCGCGGTAAGCCGCGCGGCCACCGCCGCGGGCCACGGACTTGGAAATGATGGAGCTCTTGGTGTTCGGTGCGATGTGCACCATCTTGGAGCCCGTGTCCTGGTGTTGGCCCTCGCCCGCAAAAGCGATGGAGAGGGTTTCACCCTTGGCGTGCTCGCCTACCAGGTAAACGGCCGGGTACTTCATGGTCACCTTGGAGCCGATGTTGCCATCGATCCATTCCATGGTGGCGCCCTCTTCGCAGATGGCACGCTTGGTGACGAGGTTGTACACGTTGTTGGACCAGTTCTGGATGGTCGTGTAGCGGACGCGGGCGCCCTTCTTCACGATGATCTCCACAACGGCGGAGTGCAGGGAGTCCGAGGTGTAGATCGGAGCCGTGCAACCTTCGATGTAGTGAACGTAGGAGTCCTCATCGGCGATGATCAGAGTGCGCTCGAACTGGCCCATGTTCTCCGTGTTGATACGGAAGTATGCCTGGAGCGGGATGTCGACGTGCACGCCCTTGGGCACGTACACGAACGATCCACCGGACCATACTGCCGTGTTCAGGGAGGCGAACTTGTTGTCGCCCACGGGGATGATGGTGCCGAAGTACTCCTGGAAGATCTCCGGGTGTTCGCGCAGGGCGGTGTCCGTGTCCAGGAAGATAACGCCCTGGGCTTCGAGGTCCTCGCGGATCTGGTGGTAGACAACTTCGGATTCGTACTGGGCTGCGACGCCTGAAACGAGCCGGCTGCGCTCAGCTTCCGGGATGCCGAGCTTTTCGTAGGTGTTCCGGATGTCTTCCGGCAGGTCTTCCCACGTTGCCGCCTGCTTCTCAGTGGAACGCACGAAGTACTTGATGTTGTCGAAGTCGATGCCCGAGAGGTCTGCGCCCCACGTAGGCATGGGCTTACGGTCGAAGTACTTCAGGCCCTTGAGGCGCAGATCGAGCATCCATTCGGGCTCGTTCTTCTTCGAGGAGATGTCGCGGACAACCTCCTCGTCGAGGCCACGACGGGCATTCGCGCCTACGTCGTTCTTGTCGGCCCAGCCGTACTCGTAGTTTCCGATACCGTGCAGTTCGGGATTCTTCTCCAGAATCTCCGAGATCACAGTGCCGTCAGCTACCGCTTTCTCTGCTAGTTGGTCCGTCATCACGGCCTTTCTTGCTGGTTGTTTGATTCCTGGTACGGGTTCCCGGACTGCTCTGCGATGCTGTGATGCACCGTGGCAGCTGGTCGCCCGGTAGGTATGTGGGTGGTGCAGACGTGCCCGCCTTGCGCCAGGGTTGAAAGACGCCGGACATCGACGCCCACCAAGCGGGAAAAGACTTTGGTTTCGCTGTCACAGAAAACAGGAAACTCTGCTGCGAGCTGCTGGATGGGGCAATGTCCCTGGCACAGCTGGACACTGGAAAATTCTGCTGGCAGTGGGGCTTTGGCCTCAATGGAATGGGCAGAGGCAACATAGCCGTCCCGGCTGAGGGCCTTGGACAAGGCCAAGGAGCGGGCCGCGATATCCTGCCCGGCGGCCGCAACTTCCGGCGCATAGCGGCGCTCCATTTCAGAGAAGCGCTCTTCAGCATATTCACGGACTGCATCCTCGCCGGCGATCTCCTGGAGTCGGCGGAGCGCGGAGCTGGCGATGTTCAAGTAGTCGTCGCCAAGCTTGGATTGCCCTTGCGAACTCAGGACATAGCGGCGCGCAGGGCGTCCCGCCCCGGCTCCCGCCTTGGCGACGCGCTTGACTTCAATTACGCCATTTCGCTCAAGGTGATCCAGGTGGCGGCGGACCGCTGCGGGCGTGAAACCAAGGAGGTCGCCCAGTTCGGCGGCACTTACGGGGCCGTTTTCCAACACTGCGCTCAGGACGCGGTCCCTGGTGCGGTCTTCCGCGTCCGGCAGCGCCGACGAAGGCGCGAAGGCCTCTGCCGCTGCGGCATGCCGCCTTGATGGCATGGAGATTGGACTCGTCATGGAATACACAACACAATCATGTCGTAATTTGTTTCATGCATCCAGTAAGGCAAGACTGACCTTAGCCACCCGCCAAATGCGACCGTACTACTTCCCGTAGAATACTCTGGTGCGATCCACCGATTCCCCTGTCCTCACTATAGACGGACTCATAAAGGATGTAGGCCCCCTGGCCTCCCTTGACGGCAAAATGCTCCGGGTTGTCAGTGGGCTGTCCATGACGGCCGGGCGGGGCCAGATTACGGCCCTTCTCGGGGCTAACGGTGCTGGCAAGACCACCACCTTGGAATGTGCCCAGGGCCTGCAGAAACGTACCGGGGGAACAATCTCCCTCCTGGGCGCAGACCCGGATACTGCGGGCGCAAACCTAAGGTCCCTGGTAGGTGTCATGCTTCAGGATGGCGGCCTCCCGCCGTCGGCCCGTCCAATCCCTTTGTTGCGTCATGTTGCCGGCATGTACCGCAATCCGATGGACGTCGACGCCCTCGTAGAGCGTCTTGGCATCGCCCAATTCAGCCGCACCAGTGTGCGGCGCTTATCAGGTGGCCAAAAGCAACGGGTGGCCTTGGCTGCCGCATTGATTGGCAACCCGGAGGTCCTCTTCCTCGACGAACCCAGCGCTGGACTGGATCCGCATTCGCGGCAGGTGGTTTTCGACCTTATTGCCGAACTGCGCGACGCCGGCATGGGCATCATCCTCACGACGCACCTGATGGATGACGCCGAGCGCTTGGCTGACTACGTCTACATCATCGACGGCGGACACAACGTCGCCGAGGGAACGGTCGCCGACCTTCTGCGGCACGATCATTCCACCGACACCGCAATCACTGACCGGACCCTCTTCTTCGATGCGCCGCCGGGACTCGAGTTCAAAGACGTCCTTGGCGCAGGTCTGCAGGTCCTGGAAACCCGGGCTGGCAGCTACTCGATCACCGGCGCACTGGGGCCCGACGACCTTGCCGCCCTGACCGCCTGGTGGGCCGCACGGAACATCATGCCGGCGTCACTCAGACTCGAGGCGCGGAGCCTCGAGGACGTTTTCCTGGACATTTCCGGAAGGGACCTCCGATGAGCAAGCTACTGTCCCCCAACGCCGGCCCCGCTTCCTTGCCTCGCCGTATTCTGCAGCAAGGCCGCTACGAGACCATCACAATGCTGCGGAACGGTGAGCAACTGATTCTTGCAGTCGTCCTGCCTCTGCTTGCTTTGGCCGGGCTGACTGTTACTCCGCTCCTCGATGGGCTCGGAGGCTCTCGTGTCGACGTGGCCACGCCGGGAATCCTCGCCCTGTGCGCAATGTCCACCGCTTTTACTGGCCAGGGCATTGCCACGGGATTTGACCGGCGTTACGGCGTTCTCCGCTTCCTCTCAACCACCCCCCTGGGACGTGGTGGCCTGATCGCCGGCAAGATACTCGCTGTGCTCGTCGTCCTCTTCCTTCAAGTGCTGGTGGTCGGGGTAGTCGCCGGACTCCTGGGCTGGCAGCCCCGGCCCGAAGCATGGCTTCCGGGCCTTGGGATCCTTGTCCTTGGTGCGGCATCGTTCACTGCGCTGGGACTCCTCGTTGCGGGAACGGTTCGGCCTGAAGCTACCCTGGCCATCACCAATCTTCTGTGGATCCTTCTCGGAGCGCTGGGCGGGATAGTTGTCCCGGCAGAAAGGCTTCCTGCCGTAGCCCAGGGCATCGTGCATTTCCTGCCCTCTGGCGCCCTCGGCCAGGCATTGCGGGATGCATTCCTGCTGGGCATTGTGCCCTTCCCCGCCGTCCTGGTCCTCCTGCTGTGGACATTGCTGGCCGGCGCCGCAGCCATTCGCTGGTTCAAGTGGAACTGACAACAAGCAGAACTGAGAGTTGAGCAAACTGTGAGCACGGCATCACGCCTCCCTAAATCCGTCCAGCGATTCACCGCCAAGCTGCCAACGGAGGTAAATCGCACTATCCAACGGCTATCGGTCCTCTCCCTGATCGGACAGACAGTGCTCGTGGTGACCGGTGGCGCAGTTCGCCTTACGGCGTCGGGCCTTGGTTGCCCCACGTGGCCGCGATGCACCGATAACTCCCTCGTCAACACGCCTGAAATGGGCATTCACGGTTTTATCGAGTTCGGAAACCGTATGCTCACGTTCGCGTTGGCGGCGGTTGCTGCACTCATGCTGGTCTACTTGTGGAATCTCCGCAAGGAACGTCGCGACCTCTTCATGCTCGCCCTTGGCCTGCTCGCGAGCATCCCTGCTCAGGCCATCATCGGCGGAATCACGGTTCTTTCCAACCTCAACCCCTGGGTTGTGGGCCTGCACTTCCTGGTATCCATGGCCTTGGTTGTCTTCGCGACTCTGCTCGTGAACCGTGCCTTCGGCCGCACCGGCCGATTCATGAAGCAGGTACTGCCTGCACTGCCTTCCGTTGCCCGCCCCGTTATGCTGGCCGTCGCCGTTTTCTCGGCAATAGCAGTCATGCTCGGCGTAGTAGTCACAGGCGCCGGTCCGCACGCAGGCGACGCAGACGCGCCGCGCAATGATCTGGACTGGGACCTTTTCTCACACATTCACGCCGTGCCCGCCTACCTGATCACAGCCGGGACACTATTGGCTGTATACCTTGTGGTCCGGCACAAGATTGGCGGCCCGTTCCGGACCGCTTCATTCCTGCTGCTCGCCGTGACGTTGCTCCAAGCCGTTATCGGGTTCACCCAGTACTACAACGGAATTCCTGCGCTTCTCGTGGGCGCACACATGCTTGGCGCAGCCCTGCTAATGAGCGCATCGACCAACGCGGCTGATATCGCCAAGTACAGCCCCGCCAAGTAGCCCCCTCTCACATCCCGACGGCTTAGGTCGGTTGCTCGATCACATCCCGACGATTCAGGGCGGTTGCTCGATCACATCCCGACGATTCAGGGCGGTTGCTCGATCACATCCCGACGGCTTAGGTCGGTTGCTCGCTCACATCCCCACGGCTTAGGTCGGTTGCTCGATCACTTTCGGACGACAAAGGCATTTGACCGCAAACGGGCCAACCGTGTCCGGACTCTATGCGACTCCCAGCACGCCTGGAGGTAGTTCGCGCCTTACCACGACAGCGGCGCGGGGATTGGGCGGGGCTATCTGGCCAGCGGCTCCCTTTGCTGGCCCTTTTACGCATTCTTCATCTGCTTCGAAGGAAGCGGTCATAGCATCCGTGCTGGCATCCACGGTCAAACGAACACCCCCGACCAGGTCAGTGGGATGTGAGCGAGCATCAGTGAAAACGCAGCGGGTTGTGCGCGAGCATCCGCCGAAAGCCCGGTGGGATGTGACAGAGCATCGAGGGGAAACGAAAGGCACGACGCCGGTACCCGGGGTGGGATGCGGCGTCGCGCCTTATTTGTGGTCGCGCCTTATTTGTGGTCGTGCCTTATTTGTGGTCGTGCCTTATTGGTGGAAGCGGCCGCGGAGGTTAGCCGCCGATGATCGGTGAGCCGATGAACGGGTCTACTGCCAGCGCGATGAAGAGTAGCGTCAGGTAGCTGATGGAGCCGTGGAAGACCTTCATGGCGCCCTTATTGGAGACGTCGCCACCCTGGGCTCGCTTGTAGAGGGCGTGGCTCTCGTACAGGAACCAGGCCCCAGCAGCGACAGCGGCAATTGTATAGACCCAGCCGGCGCCGCCAACGGGAATCATCAGGAGCGAGCAGGCAACCATTGCCCAGGCGTAAAGGACCACCTGGACGGACACAACTTTGGCCCCTGCAATTGCTCCGAGCATGGGCACCTTGGCGTTGCGGTAGTCCTCGCCGTAGCGCATGGACAGCGGCCAGTAGTGCGGGGGCGTCCATAGGAAGATAACCATGAACAGCACAATGGCAGGCCACTCAACGGTGTTGGTGACCGCGGCCCAGGCGATGAGCACCGGGAAGCAGCCGGCTGCCCCGCCCCAAACGATGTTCTGTGCGGTGCGGCGCTTCAGGATCATGGTGTAGATGACCACGTAGAAAACGATGGCACCCAAGCCAAGCCATGCGGACAACGGATTCGCGCCGAACCACAGGATGGCAATCGACGCGGCGCCGAGAATCCAGGCAAAAACCAAAGCCTCCCGTGGCGATACTTCGCCAGTAACCAGCGGCCGCTTCTCAGTGCGGTGCATCAATTTGTCGATGTCCCGGTCGATGTAGCAGTTGAACACGCCGGCGCTGCCTGCAGCGAAGGCACCCCCCACGAGAGTCGCCAGAATCAACCCGATGGATGGGAAGCCGCGCTGGGCAAAGATCATGGTGGGGAGGGTGCTGACCAGGAGCAGCTCGATGACACGGGGCTTGGTGAGAGCCAGATACGCCTTTAATTTACGGGACATTCCGATGCTTCCCCGGGCCGGGGACGCGTTGAGGGGCGTATCAGTTGTGCTCACGGCGGCAGTCACTCTGTTCTATGCTCTGGGGTTCTCGCAGCGGCTGCAGTCCGGGTTTCCGAGATGGAACCGCAGGCGCATGAACCGCTGGTGGCCTCCAGATATCATACCGTGGCTGGAAGTGCGTCCATGTCCGCAAAATACGCCAATGTTTCGGAAAGTTCACTCCGTGGCGGCGCCATCGTGATTCATATAAGGGAATTTCTGTCCAGTTAGTGGGATTCCCTGAGTCTCAGGACACGTTTGGGGCTAAGCTGTTGAGCAGATCAGCACACGTTGACAATCCGGGAAACCGTATTCTCGGAGGAGCCGTGCGTCTGGATGAAGGATCAACGTTTCAATGGTGAACGGCTGGTAGACACATTGCAGCGGGCGCCATCCTGTGCTTCCTGCGTGCCGTGTCCTACGCCTGCCGTCAGCACAGAGAGGGGCTCGGTTTTCGTGCCACATTTGGAAGAGCAAGAACTGTCATGGACCGATCTGGACCGGAAGGCTGTTGACACCGTTCGCGTGTTGGCTGCTGACGCTGTGGAGAAGGTTGGAAATGGCCACCCCGGCACGGCTATGAGCTTGGCGCCGGCAGCGTACCTGCTGTTCCAGAAGCTGATGCGCCATGACCCGAAGAACCCTGATTGGATTGGGCGTGACCGGTTCGTCCTGTCCCCCGGTCACACGTCACTGACTCTTTACATCCAGCTGTTCCTGTCCGGTTATGGACTGGAATTGAAGGACCTTGAGGCACTGCGTACCTGGGGTTCGCTAACCCCTGGCCACCCCGAGTACAAGCACACCGCTGGTGTGGAGATCACTACCGGCCCGTTGGGCCAGGGCTTGGCTTCGGCTGTTGGTTTCGCTTACTCCCAGCGCCGCCAGCGTGGATTGTTCGACGCCGATGCTCCCGCCGGTGAATCACCGTTTGACCACACGATCTGGGTTATCGCTTCCGACGGCGACCTGCAGGAAGGCGTGACGTCCGAGGCGTCCTCGCTGGCCGGCCATCAGGAACTGGGCAACCTCGTGGTGATCTACGACGAGAACCACATTTCCATTGAAGATGACACCGACGTCGCGTTCACGGAAGATGTCCTGGGCCGCTACGAAGCTTACGGCTGGCACACCCAGCGTGTGGACTGGACCAAGACCGGGGAGTACGTCGAGGACGTCCAGGAACTCTACACAGCATTGCTGGCCGCGAAGGCCGAGACGAACAAGCCGTCCATCATTTCGCTGCGGACCATCATCGGCTACCCGGCACCGAAGAAGCAGAACACGGGCAAGATCCACGGCTCGGCCCTGGGTGCCGAGGAAGTCGCAGCACTGAAGACCGTGCTCGGTTTCGATCCTGCAAAGTCCTTCGATGTTGACGAAGAGGTCCTGGCACACGCCCGCAAGGTCCTGGACCGTGGCGCCGAGTCCCGCGCTGCCTGGCAGTCCTCGTTCGAGTCCTGGCAGTCAGCCAACCCGGACGCTGCTGCCCTGTTGGAGCGCGTTGAGGCCAAGAAGCTCCCCGTGGGCATCGACGCGGCACTGCCGGTGTTCGAAGCCGGCAAGGATGTTTCCACCCGTGCAGCATCGGGCAAGGTCCTGAACGCCATCGGCCCGGTCCTTCCCGAGCTGTGGGGCGGTTCCGCCGACCTCGCCGAGTCCAACAACACCACGATTGAAGGCTCGCCCTCGTTCATTCCCACCTCGCGCTCCACCGACGCGTGGAAGGGCAATCCGTACGGACGGGTCCTGCACTTCGGTATCCGAGAGCACGCGGCTGCGTCGATCGTGAACG
Source organism: Paenarthrobacter sp. YIM B13468 (assembly GCF_042788025.1). NCBI lineage: Bacteria > Bacillati > Actinomycetota > Actinomycetes > Micrococcales > Micrococcaceae > Paenarthrobacter > Paenarthrobacter sp. YIM B13468. The sequence continues at coordinate 22,996 of NZ_JBHZPI010000025.1, forward strand.
GCATCTCCCTGCACGGACGCACCCGTGCGTTCTCGGGCACGTTCCTGATCTTCTCGGATTACCAGCGCCCGGCCATCCGCCTCGGCGCGTTGATGGGTGTGCCGTCCCTGTACGTGTGGACGCACGACTCCATCGGCCTGGGCGAAGACGGTCCCACCCACCAGCCCGTGGAGCAACTCGCTTCGCTGCGCGCCATCCCGGGCCTGGACGTCGTCCGCCCCGGTGACGCGAACGAGGTCTCGGCAGCGTGGAAGACGATGCTGGAGAACCACGAGAACCCGGCCGGTATTGTCCTGACCCGCCAGAACATCCCCACCTACGCCCGCGGCGAAGGCACCGCAGAAGGTGACACCTTCGGTTCCACCGCTGGTGTGGCCAAGGGCGGTTACGTCCTGGCTGAGGCTTCCAAGGACGGCGAAACCGTTGACGCGCAGGTCATCCTGATCGGCACGGGCTCCGAGGTCCAGCTCGCCGTCGCGGCCCGCGAAGCGCTCCAGGCTGAAGGCATCGCCACCCGCGTTGTTTCCATGCCGTGCGTGGAATGGTTCAACAAGCAGGACGAGGCCTACCGTGAGTCCGTGCTCCCCGCCGAGGTGAAGGCACGCGTTTCCGTCGAAGCCGGCCTCGCCCTGGGATGGCGCGAATTCGTCGGTGACGCCGGACGTTCGGTCTCACTTGAGCACTTCGGTGCCTCGGCAGACTACAAGCGGTTGTTCCAGGAATTCGGCATCACTGCCGAAGCCGTCGCCGCCGCTGCAAAAGACTCCCTCGCAGGCCTGAGCGCCTGATACCTCTATCAAGGAGAAAACAATGACCAGCACCCCCACGCAGCAACTCTCCGACGCCGGCGTTTCCATCTGGCTCGATGACCTTTCCCGCAACCGCCTCCAAACGGGGACGTTGCAGAAGCTCATCGACGAAAAGAACGTCGTTGGTGTCACCACCAACCCCTCCATCTTCCACGCCGCCATCACCACCGGCACGGACTACGACGCCACCATCGCAGCCAAGGCCGAAGCCGGTGCCAGCGTCGAAGAGACCATCTTCGAGATCACCACCACGGACGTCGCCGACGCCTGCGACCTCTTCGCACCGATCGCTGCCGCGACCAACGGCGTGGACGGTCGCGTGTCCATCGAGGTGGATCCGCGCCTGGCATGGGACACCCAGGCCACGATCGCCGAGGCCAAGCACCTGCACGGCAAGGTCAACAAGGACAACGTCCACATCAAGATCCCGGCAACCCTGGAAGGCCTGGAAGCCATCACGGCAACCCTGGCCGAAGGCATCAGCGTCAACGTGACCCTGATCTTCTCCCTGGAGCGCTACCGCGCCGTCATCAACGCCTTCCAGTCCGGCCTGGAACAGGCCAAGGACAACGGCCACGACCTCTCCAAGATCCACTCCGTGGCATCCTTCTTCGTCTCCCGCGTGGACACCGAGATCGACAAGCGCCTGGATGCCATCGGCACCGACGAAGCCAAGGCCCTCAAGGGCAAGGCCGGCGTCGCCAACGCACGCCTGGCCTACCAGGTCTACGAAGAACTGTTCTCCACCGAACGCTGGGCCTTGCTCGCAGAAGCCGGCGCCCTCCCCCAGCGTCCGCTCTGGGCCTCCACCGGCGTCAAGGACCCGGCCTACCCCGACACCCTGTACGTCACCGAACTCGTCGCCCCCGGCGTGGTCAACACCATGCCGGAGAAAACCCTCGACGCAACGTTCGACCACGGCGTAGTCACCGGAGACACCATCACCGGCACCTACGCAGAAGCGAACCAGACCCTCGACGCACTCGAAGCACTCGGCGTTTCCTACAACGACGTCGTAGCCGTGCTTGAGTCCGAAGGTCTCGAGAAGTTCGTGGCCAGCTGGAAGGAACTCCTGGCCGACGTAGAAGGCGCCCTCGCCACCGCACGGAAGGCTTCCTAACCAACCATGAGCACAATCAGCTACGACGCCAGCGGTGCCGCGCAGCAGGCCATCGCCCAGAACATCACCAGCCTGGTAGACGACAAGGTCGCCACGAGGATTTTCGCCAAAGACCACACGCTGTGGGGTCCAGAAGCGGAGTCCGAGTCGGCCATCCGTCTGGGCTGGGTTGAGGCTGCCGCCGTATCGCAACCTTTGGTGGAGAGCATTCTCGAACTTCGCGATGCTCTCCGCGCCGAGGGCGTATCCCGTATTGTCCTCTGTGGCATGGGTGGCTCCTCCTTGGCTCCCGAGGTCATCGCCGGCACCGCCGGCGTCGAGCTGACTGTGCTGGACAGCACAGATCCTGAGCAGGTCAGCGCTGCTTTGACGGACCGGTTGGCGGCGACTGCAATCGTCGTGTCCTCCAAGTCCGGTTCAACTGTTGAGACCGATTCCCAGCGCAGGGTTTTCGAGAAAGCGTTCAACGACGCCGGTATCGATGCCAAGAGTCGAATCATTATCGTGACGGACCCGGGTTCTCCGCTGGACAAGGCATCCCGCGAAGCCGGCTACCGTGCGGTCTTCAACGCCGACCCGAACGTCGGCGGCCGGTTCTCCGCCCTTACCGCGTTCGGCCTGGTCCCGTGTGGCCTGGCCGGTGTGGATATCCAATCTTTCCTGGACGAGGCAGAGGAAGCGGCAGAAATCCTCAATGAGGATTCCGAGGACAACATTGGTCTTGCCTTGGGCATCGCCCTGGGCGGCACCAGTCCTCTGCGCAACAAGATCGTCATCGCCGAGGACGGTTCCGGCATTGTGGGCTTCGCTGATTGGGCCGAGCAGCTCATCGCGGAGTCCACGGGCAAGCTCGGCACGGGTGTGCTGCCTGTTGTCGCGGGCCCGGATTCCCCCGAGGCTCTTGGCGGCGCTGAGGACGTCCTGGTGGTCCGGCTGGTCAGTGCGGACGCCGACGTCGAACTTCGTGAAAACGAAGTCGCCATCGCAGGTGGCCTGGCTTCCCAGATGTTCCTTTGGGAATTCGCGACCGCCGTTGCAGGCCGGCTCCTGGGCATCAACCCGTTTGACCAGCCCGACGTCGAGGCTGCCAAAGTGGCCGCGCGCGGCCTGCTGGATGCCCGGCCTGAGCCCACTCCGGCCGCGTTCACCGACGGCGTCGTGGAAGTTCGCGGCGGCGATTGGCTCGGTAGTGCTTCCACGGCAGCCGAGGCCGTCCAGGCACTTCTGGCCCAGCTCGGCTCTGACGGCTACTTGAGCGTCCAGGCTTACCTGGACCGCATCTCCCATGCACCCCTTGAAGGCATCCGTGACGAACTCGCCGCTGTTTCCGACCGTCCGGTGACGTTCGGCTGGGGCCCTCGGTTCCTGCATTCCACGGGACAGTTCCACAAGGGCGGCCCGGCAATTGGTGTGTTCCTTCAGATCACCGCAGCATCGTCTTTGGACCTGGAAATTCCTGACCGCCCCTTCACGTTCGGGGAGCTCATTGCTGCACAGGCCTCGGGCGATGCCCAGGTCCTGGAAGGCCATGGCCGTCCCGTGTTGCGCCTGCACCTCACCGAACGTGCTGCCGGCGTAGCCCAGCTCAAGGAAGTCGTCGCTGCACTGGCCGGCCAGGCCAGCGCGCTCGAAAGCTAAGGCACAAAACCAAACATGCCAGAAACTGAAAACGGCAGGAAGAACGCCGGCCTGCGGAACCCCTTGCGGGATCCGCGGGACCGGCGCCTGAACCGCATCGCCGGGCCGTCCTCGTTGGTGTTCTTCGGAGTCACCGGCGACCTCGCCCGTAAGAAACTCATGCCGGCCGTCTATGACCTTGCCAACCGCGGCCTGCTTCCGCCCAGCTTTGCCCTGGTGGGATTCGGACGCCGTGAGTGGGACAACGCCGACTTCGCGGCGGAGGTGAAAGAGAACGTCAAGGCCCATGCGAGGACCAAGTTTGATGAGGCCGTCTGGGAACAGTTGGCTTCGGGTATTCGCTTTGTCCAGGGCGAGTTCGACGACGACGACGCCTTTGAGCGCCTCGGTGACGTCCTGGAGGAACTGGACGAGACCCGTGGCACGCGTGGCAACCACGGGTTCTACCTCTCTATCCCGCCCAAGGCGTTCGAGCAGGTGTGCCGCCAGCTGTCCAAGCATGGCCTGGCCCAGGCGAAGCCCGGGCAATGGCGCCGGGTGGTCATCGAAAAGCCGTTCGGTCACGACCTCGAGTCAGCCCGTCAGCTCAACGACATCGTCGAGTCAGTGTTCCCGCCGGATGCCGTGTTCCGGATTGACCATTACCTGGGCAAGGAAACGGTCCAGAACATCCTGGCCCTGCGCTTTGCAAACCAGCTGTTCGAACCTCTCTGGAATGCCAACTACGTTGACCACGTCCAGATCACCATGGCCGAGGACATCGGTACTGGCGGCCGTGCCGGCTATTACGACGGCGTGGGCGCGGCCCGTGACGTGATCCAGAACCACCTGTTGCAGCTCCTGGCCTTGACGGCAATGGAAGAGCCTATTTCCTTCAACGCCGATGACCTGCGTGCCGAGAAGGAAAAGGTCCTCGCGGCCGTCAAGCTGCCCGATGATTTGTCCACGCATTCCGCCCGGGGACAATTTACCGGTGGTTGGCAGGGCGGCGAGGAGGTACTCGGTTACCTGGACGAGGACGGCATTCCTGCTGATTCCAAGACCGAAACCTATGCCGCGATCCGTGTGGACATTAACACCCGCCGCTGGGCCGGGGTTCCGTTCTATCTGCGTGCCGGAAAGCGCCTGGGCCGCCGCGTGACCGAAATCGCGGTTGTCTTCAAGCGTGCACCCAACCTACTGTTCCGCGATCACAACGATGACGACTTCGGTCAGAACGCCGTAGTTATTCGTGTCCAGCCTGATGAGGGCGCCACGATCCGTTTCGGTTCCAAGGTGCCGGGCACGCAAATGGAGGTCCGCGACGTCACGATGGACTTCGGCTACGGCCACTCGTTTACCGAATCCAGCCCCGAAGCCTACGAACGGCTCATCCTGGACGTACTCCTGGGCGAACCGCCGCTCTTCCCGCGCCACCAGGAAGTTGAGCTGTCCTGGAAGATCCTGGACCCGTTCGAAGAGTACTGGGCGGGCCTGGAAGAACAACCGCAACCGTACGCACCCGGTAGCTGGGGACCGGCTTCTGCCGATGAACTCCTTGCCCGTGATGGACGAACCTGGAGAAGGCCATGATCGTAGATCTTCCCGACACAACCACCTCCAAGATCTCCAAGAAGATCATGTCGCTGCGGGAACAGGGCGGCGTGATCGCCCTGGGCCGGGTGCTGACCTTGGTGGTTGTCACGAAGTCCGGGCAGGAAGAAGACGCCATCGAGGCGGCCAACGAGGCCAGCCGCGAACACCCCTGCCGCATCATCGTGCTTGCCGATGCCGGGGCAGAAGCACCGGACCGCCTCGACGCGCAGATCCGCGTTGGCGGCGACGCCGGTGCTTCCGAAGTCATCGTCCTCCGGGGGTTCGGACACATGGCCCACGAAAGCGAGTCCCTGGTATCAGGCCTCCTGCTTCCGGACGCACCGATTGTGGCCTGGTGGCCCCACGGCGCACCGGAAAGCGCCTGCGAGACGTCCATCGGGCGTATTGCGCACCGTCGCATCACGGACTCCGCGAACGAGCCCGACCCCGCCCTGGCACTGGAGAACATTCGCCGGACTTACAAGGCAGGCGACACGGATCTCGCATGGACCCGTCTGACGAACTGGCGCATGCAGCTTGCTGCCGTGTTCGACCAGGTGGACGGGGACCCCGTCTCGGCCGTAGCGGTGGAAGGTGCTTCGGACTCTCCCAGCACTCTGCTCCTGGCAGCCTGGTTGAGCCTTGCCCTGCAAGCGCCTGTGACGATCGTTGCCGATCCGGCTGGTACCGGAATCCGCCGCGTCCGCATGACGCGTGCCAGCGGTGACGTCCAGCTTTTCCGCCCGGGATTGTCCGTGGCCGAGCTAACGCAGCCGGGTCAGCCTGCACAGCGCATCACCCTCCCCCGACGCAGCCTGAAGGATTGCCTCGCCGAAGAACTCCGTCGGCTGGACCCCGACGAAGTCTTCGGAGAAGTGATTACGATGGGACTGCCATTAACCAGTCAGAGGAGAGTCCAGACCAGTGCACGCTGATCCCAGAGTAAGTATCCACCCCGATTCCAAGGTGCTCATGGCGGCTATTGCGGCGCGCCTTATCACCAAGCTTGTGGATGTCCAGGACAAGCACGGTGAGGCCACGGTGGTCCTGACCGGAGGAACTGTCGGGATCGGTACCCTGAAGGCGGTGGCGGATTCTGCCGCGGCACCAGCTGTCGACTGGTCAAAGGTGAATTTCTGGTGGGGGGATGAGCGTTTTGTTGCAGCAGACAGCGATGACCGCAACACCCGCCAGGCACACCAGGCTTTGCTCGCCCACCTGCCGGTTGACCCTGCCCGGGTCCATGAGCCCGGTTCTTCGGACGAATTCGCATCGGCTGATGATGCTGCGGCTGACTATGCCGACAGGCTGAAGGCAGCAGCTGAGGCAGAGCATGCAGCTGACATGTCCGATACCCGTCCGGAGGAGCCCGGCGTCCTTCCGCGTTTCGACGTACTCCTGCTCGGTGTAGGTCCTGACGCGCACGTCGCTTCCCTCTTCCCGGAACAGGCCGCCATCAGGGAGAAGAACCGTACAGTGGTGGGTGTTGAAAACTCGCCCAAGCCGCCGCCGTCGCGCATCTCCTTGACTTTGCCTGCCATCAACACGGCGCAGGAAATCTGGATGGTGGTAGCGGGCGAAGACAAGGCCGGCGCTGTGGGCCTTGCCTTGGCAGGGGCCAACCCTGTTCAGGTTCCTGCAGCAGGCCCGGTTGGGCGTTCAAGGACCCTTTGGCTCATCGACGAAAACGCGGCGTCACGTGTCCCCCAGCAGTTGGTCCGGAAGGACCCCGCGGGCGCGTAACCGCTCCAACGCTCCGGCCAGGACGATTTCGGCATCCTGGCTGGAGCGTCTTTCTTTAACGTAATCCAAGTGCGACTTGAAGAGGTCATCTTCCGGCCGGGTTTCCGTAACCTGGCCTGGGTCTCTCGATGCAAGGAGGCCGCACTTGGGACAGTCCCAGTTCTTGGGTATTTGTTCGTCCGGCAGCTTAAGGAAAACAAGCCGCGTCTCGTGTCCCTTGGCGCACCAATACGGGACACGAATACGCGGCAGTTGTTCACCATCGCCGTGGTCGCTTTGATGTCGAGGAGCAGTTCCGAGTGCTACACCAACGCGGGTGCCCCGGTAACCAGGCGTGCCATGAACCATATTCGAACCCCTAGCGACTCGGTGGTTGGCCGTCACGGCCCGTAGGCCTTACGGCCAACAGGCCCAGTCTAATCCGAGGGGTACGACGGCGGCACTGGTGTTTGGTGCCGAATGGTTCCGAAATTCTGGGAAGGCTCCCTTGCAGGAGCCTTCCCGCGCGAACTATTAGGAATCGCCACCTGAGGTGAAGCGCATGATCAGGCCCAGGCCGATGATGACGACTCCCCACGTCACGCCAAGAATGATGGTGAAGCGGTTCAGGTTCCGCTCAGCGACGCCGGAAGAGCTCAATCCGGAGCTCATTCCTCCACCGAACATGTCGGACAAACCGCCTCCACGTCCTTTGTGGAGAAGAATGAGCAGCGTCAGCAGAAGGCTGGTTACGCCCAGCAGGATCTGCAGGATGACATGAAGAACGTCCACGACGGCCTTTCGAAGAAGCGGAAAACGGGAGCCGGACTAGTCCGTGACGAGGTGGCTCTCGAACCTGACAATGTTAGCAAACTCAGCTGGGTCCAAACTGGCGCCACCCACAAGCAGGCCATCAACGTCGTTTTCTGCCATGATGGCGGCAGCGTTGTTGGCCTTGACCGAGCCACCGTACAGAAGGCGCGTCTTTTCAGCCACGCCCTCGTCGAAGAGCTTGGCAAGTTCGGCGCGGATGGCAGCACACATTTCCTGTGCATCGTCCGGACCTGCAACTTCACCGGTTCCGATAGCCCACACGGGCTCATAGGCGACAACGAGCTCAGCGGCCTGTTCCGGAGTGAGGCCTTCGACACCGGCGCGCAACTGGGCCAGCGTGTGCTCCACGTGCGTGCCTGCCTGACGAATTTCGAGGCCCTCACCCACACAAAGGACCGGTGTGACACCGTGGCGGAACGCGGCTTTGACCTTTGCATTCAGGACATCGTCGGACTCGTTGTGAATGGTCCGGCGTTCACTGTGCCCTACCAAAACGTATGCGCAGCCCAGCTTGCTCAGGAACTGGCCGGAGATGTCACCGGTATAGGCGCCAGAGTCGAACTGGGACAGGTCCTGGCCACCGTAAACAACGTCGAGTTCGTCGCCCTGTACGAGCGTCTGCACCCCGCGGAGATCGGTAAACGGCGGAAAGACGGCAACCTCTACGCGGTTGTAATCGTGCTTTGCGTCCGAGAGGGTCCAGACGAGCTTCTGTAGCAAAGTGATGCCCTGGACGTGGTCCATGTTCATCTTCCAGTTGCCTGCGATGAAGGGCTTTCGGACAAAGTTGCCGTTGGCAGAGGTAGTCACATGAACTCCAAGAATGCGTTGATAAATGGAACAGCCGGCAGGACGCGTGGGCGTCCTGCCGGCCGGATTGCTGTTTAGCGGTCCAGGACGCTGAGGCCCGGAAGTTCCTTGCCTTCAAGATATTCCAGGCTGGCCCCACCACCGGTGGAGATGTGGCCAAACTGGGAATCCTCGAAGCCGAGGGTCCTTACTGCTGCGGCCGAGTCGCCGCCACCGACAACCGTGAAGGCCACAGTGTCAGTCAGGGCCTGCGCGATGGCCCGCGTGCCGCTGGAGAATGCCTCGAATTCGAAGACGCCCATGGGGCCATTCCAGAAGACGGTCTTGGCTCCTTCGATCTGCGCCGCAAAAGCAGACGCCGATTCGGGCCCAATGTCCAAGCCAATGCCGGAGGCACCAAAGGAGCTTTCCTCGATGGCATCCGCGCGGACAACTTCATGCTCGGCATCCGCTGCGAAGCGGCTGGCGACCACGACGTCCGTGGGAATCACGAAGGATGTACCGGCGTCCGCAGCACGCTTCAGGTAGTCCTGCACTACGGGAATCTGATCTTCTTCCAAGAGGCTGCCAGCTACCTTGTGGCCTTCGGCGGCAAGGAAAGTGAACAGCATGCCGCCACCAACCAGGATGGTGTCTGCCTTGCCAAGGAGGTTGTCGATGACTGCCAGCTTGTCCGAAACTTTGGAACCGCCCAAGACAACGACGTAAGGCCGCTGCGTGTCTGCGGTGAGCTTCCGGAGAACTTCCACCTCGGTGTGCACGAGGTCGCCGAGGTAAGAGGGCAGCCGCGTGGCGACGTCGTAGACGCTGGCGTGCTTGCGGTGGACTGCGCCGAAGGCGTCGTCCACGAACGCGCCGTTGTCACCCGTCAGGGCAACCAGTTCGTCAGCGAATGCGCCACGCTCGGCGTCGTTCTTGCTGGTCTCGCGGGCATCGAAACGCACGTTTTCCAGGATGAGTACTTCGCCATCCTGCAAAGCAGCTGCCAGTTCCTTGGCGGAGTCGCCAACCGTATCAGCGGCCAATTGGACGTTGAAGTCCGCAAGTTCCGCCAGGCGGGTGGCTGCGGGCTTCAATGAGTACTTTTCCTCAGGGGCGCCCTTGGGGCGGCCGAGGTGGGCGGTTACGAGCACACGGGCACCGGCGTCCGAGAGCTTCTTAAGGACCGGGAGCGAGGCCTTGATGCGGCCGTCGTCGGTCACTGTAGAGCCGTCGAGCGGCACATTAAGGTCACTTCTGACCAGAATGTACCGCCCGCGGACACCTTCAGCGATGAGTTCGTTGAGGGTGTGAGATGTCATGTGTCTACCCTAGCCCAGCTTGGATGCGACGAGCTCCGTGAGGTCGACGAGGCGGTTCGAGTAGCCCCACTCGTTGTCATACCAGGAAACAACCTTGACCTGGTTGCCGATCACCTTGGTCAGGCCGGAGTCGAAGATCGACGAAGCGGGGTCGCCAACGATATCCGAGGAGACGATGGGAGCATCGGTGTAGCTCAGGATTCCGGCAAACTGATCGGACTCAGCAGCGGCCTTGACCGCGGCATTGACTTCCTGGACCGTAACTTCGCGGGAAACAGTGACCGTGAGGTCCGTTGCGGAACCGGTGGGGACGGGGACGCGGATTGCATAGCCATCCAGCTTGCCCTTGAGCTCCGGCAGGACCAGGCCGATGGCCTTTGCGGCACCGGTGGAGGTGGGGACCATGTTGATAGCGGCAGCGCGGGCACGGCGGAGGTCTCCGTGGGGGCCGTCCTGCAGGTTCTGGTCAGCCGTGTAGGCGTGAACCGTGGTCATCAGGCCACGCTCGATGCCGAAGGCGTCGTTGACAACCTTGGCCAGCGGGCCCAGGCAGTTGGTGGTGCAGGATGCGTTGGAAATGATGTGGTGCGCCGCGGGATCGTAGAGCTCGTGGTTCACACCCATGACGATGGTGATGTCTTCGTCGCTGGCAGGAGCCGAGATGAGGACCTTCTTGGCGCCGGCGTCGATGTGCTTCTGCGCTGCTGCTGCCTTGGTGAAGAACCCGGTGGACTCGATGACGATGTCCACACCAAGCTCGCCCCAGGGAAGGTTTGCGGGATCGCGTTCAGCAAGGACCGTGATGGACTCGCCGTTAACAACCAGGTTGCCCTCTTTGACTTCCACGGACTGGGTCAGACGGCCACCGACGGAGTCGTACTTCAGGAGGTGGGCGAGAGTCTCAGGGCTGGTGAGGTCGTTCACTGCGACGATCTCAAGGTCTGCGCCCTGGGCCAGTGCTGCGCGGAAGTAGTTACGGCCGATGCGGCCGAAGCCGTTGATACCAATACGGGTGGTCACTATGTGTCAATCTCCTTGGTGCTCTTGCAAGCACGCCTAGTGAGTCGGATCAATATTTCCAACTAACAGACCCCGCACGTCATTGGGCAGAGGTGATTATCAGATCGGAGGGCGACCAGCCACGTTGCTGAAGGCTAACCGCCTTCCGTGACCCATCTTACGTTTAACTAAGCCTGCCCCCGCAACTGCGGGGGCAGGCTTTCCAGTATTTGGTCCCATTTCAGCGTTAATGTGACTTTTGTTACATCAACGTGAATCGGGCCTCACCAGCTACAGGACGATGAGGCCCGTAGCGTTGGCGCGGGCTGCTTCGAAGCGCTTGGCGACATCTGCCCAGTTGGCGATGTTCCAGAACGCCTTGACGTAGTCAGCCTTGACGTTGACGTAGTCCAGGTAGAACGCGTGCTCCCACATGTCCAGCATGAGCAGCGGAGTGGTGCCAACGGCGACGTTGCCCTGCTGATCGTAGAGCTGCTCGATGACCAGGTTGCCACCGATGGGCTCGTACGCCAGGAAGGCCCAACCGGAACCCTGCAGACCCAGTGCGGCAGCGGTGAACTGGGCACGGAAAGCGTCAAAGGACCCGAAAGCGTCCTCGATGGCGGCTGCGAGTTCGCCTTCAGGCTTGTCGCCGCCGTCCGGGGAGATGTTGTTCCAGAACACGGAGTGGTTGATGTGGCCGCCGGTGTGGAACGCGAGGTCCTTGGAGAGGCGGTTGATGTTGGCGAAGTCACCCGATTCGCGGGCCTCAGCGAGTTGCTTGAGGGCGTTGTTGGCGCCTGCAACGTAAGCAGCGTGGTGCTTGCTGTGATGCAGTTCCATGATCTTCGCTGAAATGTGCGGCTCAAGCGCTGCGTAGTCGTAGCCGAGCTCGGGCAGAACGTACTCTGTCACGAAATCCTCCAATGTAATGGACCGAAGTCCGGTTTGGTAACTCTCGTTGTGTTCATCCGGCCGGCAGGCCAGCCGGAAATCCTTGGGGAGGAAGCTTGCTCCTGCCGCCAACGGGAACAACCCGCGGCGACCTCGCAGTATTTCCTCCGCGCTCTCGATTCTATGGGCGGGAACTACTCGTCCATCATTTCCGGAGTCACATTTGCTTCAGTACCCGGAATTCCCAGATCCAGCGCGCGTTTATCGGCCATCGCGAGCAAGCGGCGGATCCGGCCGGCAATAGCGTCCTTGGTCATGGGGGGATCGGCAAGGCGGCCCAATTCATCCAGGCTTGCCTGCTTGTGGGCGACCCGGAGTTCCCCTGCATACTTCAGGTGATCCGGAACATCATCGCCCAGGATCTCAAGTGCGCGGTCCACCCTGGCGCCGGCGGCTACGGCAGCCTGCGCCGAGCGGCGCAGGTTGGCGTCATCAAAGTTGGCCAGCCTGTTGGCAGTAGCCCGGACTTCCTTGCGCATGCGCCGCTCCTCCCAGACCATCAAGGCGTCATGTGCGCCCATCCTGGTAAGGAGCGCGGCGATCGTGTCACCGTCACGGATAACCACGCGGTCAACACCGCGGACTTCGCGGGCCTTGGCCTGTATGCCCAGCCGGCGGGCGGCACCCACCAGTGCCAGCGCGGACTCCGGCCCGGGACAGGTTACTTCCAGGGACGAGGAACGTCCTGGTTCGGTCAGGGATCCATGGGCCAGGAAAGCTCCGCGCCAGACGGCTTCCGCATCGGCCGCAGACCCATTGACGACGACAGAAGGCAGGCCGCGTACCGGGCGGCCGCGACCGTCCAGGAGTCCTGTTTGGCGGGCCAAGGCCTCGCCGTCGCGGACAACGCGCACCACGTAGCGGCTACCGCGGCGCAGGCCGCCACCCGAAACCACGATGATCTCGCTCTGGTGTCCGTAAACCTCGGCAATCGCGGCGCGCAGACGCCGCGCCGTGGAGGCCAGGTCCACCTCAGCTTCGATGACGATTTGTCCCGAAATAATATGCAAGCCCCCTGCAAAGCGGAGCATCGCCGAAACCTCAGCTTTACGGACTGAAGATTTCTTGATGTCCAGCCGGGACAGTTCGTCCTTGACCGACGCGGTAAGTGCCATCGCGTGTGTATTCCTAACTGTTCCCGAAAATATCGTGGTACGCCGCTGCCAAGAGCAGTGGATCATGGACGGGGCGGCGCCTCGAAGCCCCTACTCTACCCAACACCACTTCCGCGCCGATCATCCCCGCAGCTTTCTCAAAAGCCTTCAGGTCCTGGATCGCGGCGGGGTCGGCGAGGACGACGTCGACGCTGAACTCCGGCGCGTAGCGTCGCAGGACATCCAAATGGTCGGCAGCCGTCATGCCGGACGTTTCCTTGGTTTCGACGTCAAGATTCATGGTGAGGCAGCGTTTGGCCGCAGTATCGCCAAGGGCCTGCCGAAGCTCGGGGAGCAACAAATGGGGCAATACCGAGGTGTACCAGGACCCTGGTCCGAGGATGACCCAATCGGCGAGCTCGATCGCAGTGAGCGCCTCAGTGCAGGCTCGGGCGTCCTCGGGCAGCAGCCGCACTTCCTCGAGTTTTCCGGCAACCGCGCACTTCGCCTGTCCGCTGACGGTCTGCAGTTCATGTCCGCCGCCAGGCAGTTCCACCCGGGCTTGGCCCTCGATGGTCAAAGGAACACTGGACATCGGCAGTACCTGACCCCGCGCGCCCAGCAATGCCCCGGCCCATTTGAGGCCGGCCACGGTATCCCCCAGCAGCTCCCAGAGCGTGACGATGAGCAGGTTGCCCATCGCGTGATGGTCCAGGGAACCACCTTTGGCGGTTCCCGCAGCGAAGCGGTGCTGCATGACGTCCCGCCATGTCCGCCCCCAGTCGGTGTCGTCGCACAGCGCACTCAACGCCATCCGCAGGTCACCGGGCGGGAGGACGCCGTACTCGTCCCGTAGGCGCCCGGAGGAGCCGCCGTCGTCAGCTACCGTGACGATCGCCGTCAGCTCCGACGTCAACAAACGAAGTGCCGAGAGCGAAGCCGCCAGGCCGTGCCCGCCGCCGAGGGCAACTACTGAAGGACTCTTGTGTTGCTGGCTGCCCGGAACGCCTTTCGGCGGGATGAGGGGCAACGGTCCTGTAAGGACTCCCATTTACTCACGCCCCAGGTCGCGGTGCGTCGTTGTGACGGTTACGCGCGGATATTGCGCGAGGCGTTTGGAGAGCTCGACGGCGACTGCCACCGAACGGTGCTTGCCACCGGTGCACCCCACAGCCAGGGTGGCGTAATGCTTGTTCTCTTGCCGGTAGCCGTCCAGGACAGGCTCCAAGGCCTTGACGTAACGGTCGACAAACTCCTGGACCCCATCAGCGGAGAGCACGTAGTCGCTGACGTCCTCGTCCAGCCCTGTGTGGGGACGAAGCTGCGGCACCCAGTGGGGGTTGGGAATGAAGCGGGCGTCGGCCACGAAGTTGGCGTCTACGGGCAAGCCATATTTGAATCCAAAACTCATGACATTCAGCCGAAGCGTCACGGGTCCGGTGTCGCTGAACAACTCAGTGATGGCTGTTGCCAGGCCGTGCACATTGAACTCACTGGTGTCCAGGACGACGTCAGCATGCTCCCGCAGTTCGCGCAGGACCTCGCGCTCTATGCCGATTCCGTCCAGGATCCGGCCGCCGCCCTGAAGTGGATGCGGACGCCGGCCTTGTTCGAACCGGCGGACCAGGACTTCATCGCTGGCATCAAGGAACAGTACCCGGAACGTGATGCCAGTGGCGCTCAAGGCGCCCAGGGCAGTCTGGATGTCAGTAAAGAGGTCCTTGCTTCGGACATCCACCACTACGGCCAGTTTGGGGATGGATTTAGGCGCGTGCGAGACGATTTCCGCCAAGGTGCCAAGCATCTGGGGAGGAAGGTTGTCCACAACGTACCAACCGTGGTCCTCCAAGGCGTCCGAAGCGGTACTGCGGCCTGCCCCCGACATGCCGGTAACCACCAGCAGTTCCGCCTCCGCCGGCTTGACGGGCGTTAGTCCGTCCTGCTCCGCGCCGGCTCCTGCCGTTGCCTCATCCATCAGTGGTCCCCGTTTCCTTGGAAGTGGTTGTTACAGCTTGACCGGCGGCATCGCAGTTGCGGCCACCGGTCAAGTTCTTACCCTAGCTAAGATTCGAGGATTTCGCCGGTCGTCATGTTCACCGCAGGAGCGGCTTCACCTGCGTCTTCGCTGGAACCCAGGTGCAGCACGACGGCAGCTGCCAACGCCGGACCGATACCCTTGGCGGAGGTGAGTTCCTCCACACTGGCCGCCCTGATCTTCTTGAGGGAGCCAAAGTGTGCCACCAAAGCCTTGCGTTTGGCTTCCCCCAGGCCCGGAACGCCGTCCAGGGCAGAGACCGTCATGGCCTTGCCGCGCTTTTGCCGATGGAAGGTGATGGCGAAGCGGTGGGCTTCGTCGCGGATGCGCTGGAGCAGGTACAAGCCCTGCGACGTCCGGGGAAGGATCACCGGGAAGTCGCTGTTGGGAAGCCAGACTTCTTCAAGGCGCTTCGCCAGGCCGACCACGTAGACGTCGTCGATGCCCAACTCAGCCAAAGCACGCGCTGCAGCATTGACCTGCGGCTGCCCGCCGTCCACAACCACCAGGTTGGGCGGGTACGCGAACTTGGCTTTGGGAGCCGGCATGGTGGGGTC
Organism: Paenarthrobacter sp. YIM B13468; assembly: GCF_042788025.1. Taxonomy (NCBI): domain Bacteria; kingdom Bacillati; phylum Actinomycetota; class Actinomycetes; order Micrococcales; family Micrococcaceae; genus Paenarthrobacter; species Paenarthrobacter sp. YIM B13468. The sequence continues at coordinate 38,444 of NZ_JBHZPI010000025.1, forward strand.
CGACGGCGTCGCTTCAGTTCCGTGCGTAGCCGCGGCGGTGCCCGCACGGGTTGGATTGATGATTTCGCCGGAGACGGGCACCTGGGCGGCCTTATCGGTGAGGTAGTGGCGGAAGCGGCGCGTCAAGACATCATGCATGGCGGCGGTATCGTCGGCTGCCGCCGCCCCCGTGATGGAGAACTTACGGTAATCGGACTTCTTGGGCAAACCGTCTTCCACCACCACCATGGACGCCACCACGTTGGTTCCTTGGACGTGCGAGATATCGAAGCATTCGATCCGAAGGAGCGGAACCGGAAGCTCAAGGGCCTCCTGAAGCTCCTGAAGGGCAAGCGAGCGGACGGTGATGTCCCCGGCGCGGCGGGTCTTGTGCAGCTTTAGCGCCTGCTCGGCATTCTCCCGGACCGTCGACATCAGCGCAGCCTTGTCACCTCGCTGGGGCACACGGATATCCACCTTTGCCCCGCGGAGCCCGCCCAGCCATTCACTCAGCTCGGCATGGTTGCTCGGATTCTCCGGAACGAGTACTTCCCGCGGGATCCGGCCCTGGACCTCGCTGTCTTCCCCGTAGACCTGTTGCAGTAGGTGCTCGATGAGTTCCGGCGTCGTGGCGTCTTCAACTTTCTCCACGACCCAGCCACGCTGTCCACGGACCCGGCCGCCGCGGACGTGGAACACCTGCACGGACGCCTCGAGCTCGTCTTCATGCAGCGCAAAGACGTCGGCGTCCGTATCCTCAGCGAGGACTACGGCGTTGCGTTCGAAGACCTTTCGCAAAGCGATGATGTCGTCCCTGAGCCGTGCTGCGCGCTCATAGTCGAGTTCCGCGACGGCGGCCGACATTTCCTTTTCAAGCCGGTTGATGAAGCGCTTGGCTTCCCCGCCCATGAAGGCACAGAAGTCCTCCGCAAGTTGCCGGTGCTCCTCCGGCGTCACCCGGCCGACACAGGGTGCTGCGCATTTGTCGATGTAGCCAAGAAGGCAAGGCCGCCCACTGGCTTGTGCGCGCTTGAAGACGCCCGCGCTGCAGCTGCGGACCGGGAACACGCGAAGGAGGGTATCCATGGTTTCGCGGATAGCGCCCGCCGTGTAGGGGCCAAAATACCTGGTGCCCTTCTTGCGTTCGCCACGCATGACCTGCACCCTGGGGTACTTCTCCCCCATGGTGACGGCCAGATAGGGATAAGTCTTGTCGTCCCGGAAGACCACGTTGAAACGCGGCTTGAATTCCTTGATCCAGGTGTACTCCAGCTGTAGCGACTCCAGCTCGCTGGCCACAACGGTCCACTCCACGCTGCTCGCGGCATGGACCATGGCATGCGTCTTGGGTGGAAGCCCGGACGGGTTCGCAAAGTAGGAATTCAGCCTGGAACGGAGGTTCTTGGCCTTGCCCACGTAAATAACGCGGCCGTGCGGGTCGCGGAAACGGTAGACGCCCGGGGTGGTGGGAATTTCACCCGTCTGGGGCCGGTAACTTGCTGGATGTGCCACGATTCCAGTCTAGTGAACAGGACCGACAGCCTACGCCACGTGGCTCAGTCCACCGACTTGCTTTGGTTGTAGCTTGAGGACCGTTCCTGTCCGCTGAGGGCAGCTATGGCGTCCATGATCTTGTCCGTCACCTGGCGGCGTGCGGGAAGGGAATGGTCCGGGCCTGTCTTGTCGAAGTAGAGCGGCTCGCCGACCTTCATGGTGAAGTGCTGGGGGCGGACGGCGTTCTTGTCCGCCGGCTGCAGTTTCTCCGTGCCTATCAGTCCCACGGGAATGACGGGTGCGCCCGTGGTGAGCGCCAACCAACCGACGCCGGTGCGGCCGCGATAAAGGATGCCGTCGCGGGACCGGGTGCCCTCCGGGTAAATTCCAATGCCCTTGCCGGACTCCAGGATGTCCAGCAGGGTCTTCAGAGCCTGCACGCTGGCGGCCTGTTCACCGCGTTCCACGGGGATGGAACCGACGGCTTCGAAGAAGGACTTCATCACAGCGCCCTTAACACCTTTGGTGGTGAAGTACTCCGCCTTGGCGAAGAACGCTACTGGACGAGGCATCAGTGCCTGGACAATCACGCTGTCCAGGAAAGAGAGGTGGTTCGGCGCCACGATGAACGGGCCTTCTTTGGGCACGTTCTCCAGTCCAATGACCGTGGGCCGGCACGTGGTGGAGATCAGTCCACGCGTAGTCCAGCGGATCGCATCAAAGACTGCCATCGTTTTGTACCTCGCTCAGGGCCGCCGCGCGGACAGCGTCAAGTTCTTCAATTTTGGTTCGCAACTCAAGGGCGGTGCCGACCACGGCGACCGCACCGGCTTCCTCCAGCTCGCCGTCCGGAGCGAAGCCCCAGCGAACACCAATGCAATCCAAGCCGTTGGCCATTGCTCCGGCGACGTCCTGGTGCCGGTCCCCCACCATCACAGCAGGCTGGGAGTGCAGATCCGCCAAGGCTGCGCCAACAATCCCGATCTTGCCAGGCGCGGAATTGGCCGCCAGCGATTCGTCGTCGGCAGATCCCCTAATCGACACAAAGAAATCCGCAATACCGTGATGCTCGAGGACAATTCGGGCAATACCTTGAGGCTTCTGGGTTGCAACGGCAACGGCCCGCCCCGTTTCGGCAAAGAATTCAAGGAGATCGAAGATTCCCGGATACAACTTGCTCTGGCCAATACCGGTTTCCCTGTAATGCCGCCGGTAACGGGAAATGGTTTCATCTACCAATTCGGCCGGAACATTCGCTAAATGCAGGAGTGCATCGCTGAGCTTGGGGCCAACCATGGCATTCAGCACGGCCTGTTCCGGAACCGGGAGGTCCATTTCGCGCAGGGCCGCGGATATTCCTCCTGTGATACCGCCGGCTGGATCGACAAGGGTGCCGTCCAGATCGAAAATTACGGGCACCGTTGTTTGAGTCACCGGGTTAGTTTCTCATGAGTAGCGGCATGCCTGAAACTCGCATGCCGCTAACGGAATACTTCTGCCGTGCTGAGGATATTCTTTAGACATCCGGCGAGGCAGCTCGGGACTCTTAGCGCAGAATTTCCGCAAGGAAGGTTGCGGTGTGGCTGTCAGTGGACTTGGCTACCTGCTCAGGTGTGCCTGTTGCGACGATCTTGCCTCCACCTGAACCACCGTTCGGCCCGAGGTCCACGATCCAGTCCGCGGACTTGATGACGTCCAGGTTGTGCTCAATGGTGATCACCGTGTTGCCCTTGTCCACCAGCCCCTGGAGGACCATGAGCAGCTTGCGGATGTCCTCGAAGTGCAGGCCGGTGGTGGGTTCGTCCAGAACGTAGATGCTGCGGCCGTTGGACCTCTTCTGGAGTTCTGCTGCCAACTTCACGCGCTGGGCTTCACCACCGGAGAGGGTTGTGGCCGGCTGGCCCAGCCTGACATAGCCCAGGCCCACGTCCACCAAGGTATTCAGATGCCGCGCGATGGGAGTGAAGGCAGCAAAGAATTCAGCGCCTTCCTCAATGGGCATGTTAAGGACATCGGCAATCGTCTTTCCCTTGTAATGCACTTCAAGGGTTTCACGGTTATACCGGGCGCCGTGGCATACCTCACAGGGAACGTAGACGTCGGGCAGGAAGTTCATTTCGATCTTCAACGTGCCGTCTCCAGAGCATGCTTCGCAGCGGCCACCCTTGACGTTGAACGAGAACCGGCCGGGCTGGTAACCGCGGACCTTTGCTTCGGTGGTTTCAGCAAACAGTTTCCGGATGTTGTCGAACACGCCTGTGTACGTTGCCGGGTTGGAGCGCGGTGTGCGCCCGATGGGGCTCTGATCGACGTGGACCACCTTATCCAGGTGCTCCAGTCCATTCACGCTCCGGTGCCGCCCGGCAACCTGCTTGGCGCCATTGAGCTTGTTGGCGAGGACCTTGTAGAGGATCTCGTTCACCAGCGTTGACTTGCCCGAACCGCTGACACCAGTCACTGCCGTAAAGAGCCCCAGCGGGAACGTGGCATCCACATTGTCCAGGTTGTTTTCCCTGGCGCCCACAACCTTCAACTCACGTTTTTTGTCGTACTTGCGGCGCTTGGCCGGGATATCGATCTTGCGGCGGCCTGACAGGTAGTCGCCTGTCAAGGACTCCTTGTTCTCCAGCAGTTCCTTGTATGTACCTGAATGCACCACTTGTCCGCCGTGCTCGCCGGCGCCAGGTCCAATGTCAACCACCCAGTCCGCTTCATGGATGGTGTCCTCGTCATGCTCCACCACGATCAGTGTGTTGCCGAGGTCCCGCAGGCGGGTCAGCGTCTCGATCAAGCGGCGGTTATCGCGCTGGTGCAGGCCGATGGATGGCTCGTCCAGGACGTAGAGGACGCCCACGAGGCCGGAACCAATTTGCGTGGCCAGGCGGATGCGCTGGGCTTCACCGCCGGACAAGGTCCCGGAAGGACGTTCCAGGTTCAAGTATTCAAGTCCCACGTCCAAAAGGAACGTCAAGCGGGCCTGGATTTCCTTCAGGACCTGGTGGGCAATCTGTGCCTCGCGATCGGTCAGGGTCAGGCTACCCAGGAACGACGCACATTCACGCATGGGTAGGGCCGCGACTTCAGCGATCGACTTGCCATTGATCAACACTGACAATGAGGCAGGGTTGAGCCGCGCACCGTTGCACTCGGGGCAGGGAATCTGGCGCATGTACTCTTCGTACCTGTCCCGCGCCCAATCCGAGTCAGTTTCGCCGTGCTTGCGGTGAACATATTGGATGGCGCCCTCAAAGCCGGTGCTGTACTTGCGTTCCCGGCCGAACCGGTTCCGGTACTGGACCACAACCTTGTGGTCCTTGCCATGCAGCACGGTGTTCCGGACATCCTTGGGGAGCTTTTCCCACGAGGTGTCCATGGAGAAGCCGAGCTCGTGGGCCAGGCCCTCCAGGAGGCGGTTCCAGTACTCGGTGGTGGCGGTGCCCAGGGACCAGGGAGCGATGGCGCCCTGTGCCAGGGAAAGCTCCGGGTTGGGAACAATCAGTTCCTCGTCCACTTCAAGCCTGGTTCCGATGCCACTGCACGCTGAGCAGGCGCCAAAGGGGTTGTTGAACGAGAAAGAGCGTGGCTCGATTTCATCGATGGCCAGGGGGTGCTCGTTGGGGCAAGCGAGGTTCTCGGAGAAAGCACGGATACGTGCGGGGTCCCCGGCCTCAAGGTCCACGAATTCAATCAGCACCCGGCCTTCTGCCAGGCCCAGGGCAGTTTCAATTGAATCGGTGAGCCGCTGGCTGATGTCTTCCTTGACCACCAAACGGTCCACGACCACCTCGATGGTGTGCTTGAACTGCTTGCCAAGCTTGGGCGGCTCGCTGAGCTGTACGAGTTCACCGTCCACCCGGGCGCGCGAATAGCCTTTGGCCGTCAGTTCCTTGAAGAGGTCAACGAATTCACCCTTGCGCCCGCGAACCACCGGAGCGAGAACCTGGAATCGTGTGCCCTTTTCCAGTTCCAACAGCTGGTCAACGATCTGCTGCGGGGTTTGCCGGGCGATGGGCTCGCCACAAACCGGACAGTGCGGACGGCCTACGCGCGCCCAGAGCAGACGCATGTAGTCGTAGATTTCCGTGATGGTGCCTACGGTGGAGCGAGGGTTCTTGCTGGTGGATTTCTGGTCGATCGACACCGCCGGCGACAGGCCCTCAATGAAGTCCACATCCGGCTTGTCCACCTGGCCCAGGAACTGGCGGGCATAGGCGGACAACGATTCCACGTAGCGCCGCTGTCCCTCGGCAAAGATCGTATCGAAAGCCAAGGAGGACTTGCCCGAACCTGAGAGGCCCGTGAACACGATCATCGCATCCCGGGGGAGGTCCAGATCTACATTGCGCAGGTTGTGTTCCCGCGCGCCCTTGACTACCAGCCGGGACAGGTCCGGCCGGGTGGGCTTGATATCGGAGACGACGGCTACGCTCTTCAGGGCATCGATGGCTGCATCTTCAGCTAAGGCTTTGGGCACCTACCAATGCTAATCGAAAACTTCTTCGAATTTCCATGTCGTGCCTCACATGCTACTGATCAGTATCAATCAGCGTCATATGCGGCCGCAAGAAGCTGTACAGCTTCCGCGAACGACGCTCCTTGGGCCTTGGCCGCAGCAGCGTACTGGGCGGCAACTTCAGCAAGCGCGCCCCAGCGGTCATCCCGGGCACACACGATGGTGCCGTTGCGTCCCCTGGTAGCGACGACGCCGGCAGCCTCGAGTTCCTTATAGGCGCGGGCCACCGTATGTGGGGCCACATCCAACACTCCCGCCAGGTTGCGCACCGGCGGGAGCTTCGCTCCAACTGCGAGGACGCCGGAGTCTGCGAGTTCGATGATGCGCAGCCTCAGCTGCTCAAAAAGGGCAACTCCGCTGCTGGTGTTGGGCCTCCAGTTCCCTGGAAAGCCGTCCATGGCAGTCATCGCGAACACCGGCCAGGTACCGGAAGCCATCCGGGCGATTGCTGCTCAATGAAGCGTCTATGGTCCATGCCGAGAATTAGACCAGCGACGCGGAAAGGGTACAAGCCACCGACGGTTTGAAATTGAATTGCTACGCCCGGCAACAGGTCCTGCCGGCTCATGCGTCTTTCCGGGCCACGGCGAAGATGCGCCGGAACGGGAACACCGTCCCGTGGCTTGTGGCCGGATATGCCTCGCGCAGCAAAGCAGAATATTCTTGCTCGAAGTCGGCGGCATCGCCAGGAGACAGGACTGCCAGCACCGGCCGAAGTCCCGTGCCCCTCACCCATTGAAGGACCGGGTCCTTGCCCGGCAGCAGCTGCTGGTAGGTGGTTTCCCAAGCGTCAGCTGCACACCCGGCGTCGAGCATAATACCCAGGTAGTCCGCGGGACTGCCCACGACGCCATCATGCCGAAGAACGCCGCCAAGGCGGGAGGACCACTTGGGTGACTCGGCGAGCTCCCTCATGAGCGCGTGCGAAGGGGATGTGAAGTTTCCCGGCACCTGAAGGGCGAACCAGGCACCCGGTTTCAGTGCACCTAGCCAGTGACCGAGCATGGCTTGGTGCCCGGGAACCCACTGGAGCGCGGCATTGGATACCACGACGTCGGTCTCCTGGTCAGGCTGCCAGTCAGCAATATCTGCCTGCTCGAATTCCAAGTTGGCGAATTTCCGGGCCTGTCCAGCTGCCTTCGCCAGCATCTCGCCAGAGGAATCGAGGCCGATTACGCGGGCATCTGGCCAGCGGACAGCCAGTGTGGATGTGAGATTACCGGGGCCGCATCCAAGATCCACCACTTTCCGCGGCGACGCAGCTTGGATTCTGGCCACCAAGTCATGGAACGGCCTGTCCCTGTGATTGCCGAACTCCACATACTTGGACGGATCCCACTTCATATAAGCCTCCTGGCGTTTGGCAACAGTCCTGGGGCGAGCCTAAACCGTCCGGGGACTAAGCTGGAAACCAATGAAACTTCTTGAGCAGCTCCCTGGTTCCACCCCCTCCAACCCGTTGGGTCCGGACGAGATCTATACCCGTTTCGTTGAGTGGACAGAAGGCCGCGGCTTGCAGTTGTACGCTGCTCAGGACGAGGCCATCATGGAGCTCGCCTCCGGCGCCAACGTCATCCTGGCTACACCCACTGGCTCGGGTAAATCGCTTGTCGCCATTGCAGCCCACTTCGAGGCCATGGCCCGTGGCCAACGCAGTTACTACACCGCTCCCATCAAGGCTTTGGTCTCGGAGAAGTTCTTCGCGCTGTGCGACATCTTCGGCGCCGAAAACGTTGGCATGATTACGGGTGACTCCGGCGTAAACCAAGATGCGCCGATTATTTGCTGCACCGCTGAGATCCTGGCCAATATTGCCCTCCGCGAGGGAGCTTCCGCGGAACTTGGCGCTGTGATCATGGATGAATTCCACTTCTACTCCGATCCCCAGCGCGGATGGGCCTGGCAGGTTCCCCTCCTTGAACTTCCCCAGGCCCAGTTCCTGCTCATGTCCGCGACACTGGGCGACGTCAGCCGTTTCGAAGCCGGCCTCACTGAACTCACCGGGCGGCCTACCACTACCGTTAGCTCTGCCGAGCGTCCGATTCCCCTGCATTACTACTATCACCTCACTCCGGTCCACGAGACCCTGGAAGAACTGCTCTCCACCAAGCAGGTCCCCGTGTACGTTGTGCACTTCAGCCAGGCAGAAGCGATCGAGCGTGCCCAGAACCTGATGAGCATCAACATGTGCAGCCGGGAGGAAAAGGACCGCATTGCAGAGCTCATCGCAGGCTTCCGGTTCGCCGCGGGCTTCGGAAAGACACTCAACCGGCTGGTCCGCCATGGCATCGGCGTCCATCACGCCGGCATGCTGCCCAAGTACCGCCGCTTGGTGGAGCAACTCGCACAAGCCGGGCTCCTGAAGGTCATCTGCGGCACCGATACCCTGGGTGTAGGCATCAACGTGCCCATCCGGACGGTTCTGTTGACGGCCTTGAGCAAATACGACGGCGTACGCACACGGGTGCTCAACCCGCGTGAGTTCCATCAGATTGCCGGACGTGCTGGTCGCGCTGGGTACGACACCGCCGGCACCGTGGTGGTCCAGGCTCCGGATCACGTAGTGGAGAATACCAAGGCCATGGCAAAGGCCACGGCAAAGTTCGGCGACGACCAGAAGAAGCTTCGCCAAGTGGTAAAGAAGAAGCCACCGGAAGGTTTCGTTTCCTGGGGCGAATCAACCTTCAAGCGGCTGGTGGAGTCGGTCCCGGAGCCCCTGACTTCAAGCTTTACGGTCACCCACGCGATGCTCCTTAATCTCATGGAGCGCCCGGGAGATCCTTTCCATGCAACCCGGCGCTTGCTCAGTGAAAACCACGAGAACCGCCCGGCGCAGTTGAAACTCATGAAGAAGGCGTTGGGCATCTACCGCGAACTGCTGGCCGCGGGTGTGGTTGAACGCATTCCCGAAGATGAACAAGAAACCGAAGGCCGTTCTGTCCGCTTGACGGTCCACTTGCAGGCCAACTTCGCCCTCAACCAACCGCTTTCGCCGTTTGCGCTTGCCGCGCTGGAACTGTTGGATCCAGAGTCGCCGTCGTATGCGCTGGACGTTGTTTCAGTGATTGAGGCCACGCTGGAGAAGCCGCGCCAGATTCTCTCTGCGCAGCAGAAGAAAGCCCGTGGCGAGGCGGTTGCCGCCATGAAGGCTGACGGCATCGAATATGAGCAGCGCATGGCCATGCTCGACGACGTCACGTACCCGATGCCCTTGGCGGAGATTCTCGGCGAAGCCTTCGAGGTGTACCGAAAAGCTGCCCCATGGGTGGGCGACTTCGAGCTTGCGCCCAAATCAATCATCCGCGACATGTATGAACGTGCCATGAACTTCGGAGAGTTCGTGCAGTTCTACGGACTGGCCCGCTCCGAAGGCATCGTCCTGCGCTACTTGGCGGATGGATTCCGTGCACTCAGGCAGACGGTGCCCCAGGACTTGCTGCGCGAGGACCTTGAAGACCTCACCGCCTGGCTGGGTGAACTTGTCCGGCAAGTGGACTCCAGCCTCCTTGATGAGTGGGAGGAGCTCACCTCAGGGCTAATGCCGACACCACATGACGCTCCCCCGCCACCGCCTCCGCTTCTGACCTCGAACATCAGGGCGTTCCGGGTCATGGTCCGGAACGAAATGTTCCGCAGGGTGGAGCTCTTTGCGGACGAAGACTCTGCCGCCCTGGGTGAGCTGGACGCCGACGCCGGCTGGGACGCCGAGCGCTGGGAAGAGGTTCTGGACGACTACTTCGATGAACACGACGACATCGGCACGGGACCCGATGCCCGGGGCCCCGGATTGCTCATAATCACCGAAGAACTCGGCACGTGGCGGGTACGCCAGATCTTCGATGACCCCGCCGGAAACCACGATTGGGGAATCTCCGCCGATGTGGATCTAGCGGCTTCCGATGAGACAGGCACCGCTGTGGTCCGCGTGACGAACGTCAACCGGCTCTAGGCCAACCGGCTCCCAAGTCCGGGTCAACCGGCCCCCAAGTCCAGCTCCACCGGCTTAAAGGAAGTCCCATGGAATCCGTCCCCGATCTCGGCAGCAGCTTGCGGGCGCTGGAGGTAATGAGCGCACAACCCACGGCTTCTTGGACCGGATCGCGACGATGGTGGGGCTCCCCAGATGGCATTCCTGCATTGGACGTGGAAGGGCTGGCTTTGGGCGCGGTACAGGCTGCGGCTACGGCTCTGAACGCCTTGACGGGAACGATGCATAGGTATTCTGTCGCCGCCGGGCCCACTGCAGCTGCGTTCGATTCCCTGGGGCACCTGCGCATAGGTGGCCAGAAACCTGAAGGTTTCGCTCCCTTGTCCGGTTTTCGAAGAACCGCTGATGGCTGGATCCGCCTCCACGCCAACTACCCGCACCACGCGGCCCGACTGATGGAAGCGGTCTCGGCCAGCGAACCTGCCGACGTGGACCGCGCGTTACTGGCTATGACGTCTTTGGAAGCCGAACACCTAATTACTGGCAACAACGGCGTAGCTGCCGCCGTCCGTACCAGGGAAGAGTGGACAGACTCCCCTATGTTTGAAGCGGCCAGTGAGGGGCCGTGGATCAGTTTCGATCACCTTGGACCGTCCACGAAAGCAACCCGACGGTCGTCGTGGGTTCCTTCCGCGGTTCCAGACCGCCCCTTGACAGGTCTGAAAGTCCTTGACCTGACCCGGGTCATTGCCGGCCCTGTGGCAACCCGGCTACTTGGCGCGCTGGGCGCGGACGTCCTCCGGATAGACCCTCCGCACCTCCCGGAGCTGACAGACGCCTTCATTGACTCGGGCTTTGACAAGCGCAGCGCTGAAGCAGACTTCCGGAATCCGGATGATCTGACCGCGGTCATGGGTCTCCTGGAGACGGCAGACGTCGTGGTCATGGGGTATCGCGACGGCGGTCTGGATCGTTTTGGATTGACGCCTGGTGCGCTGCTGCTGCGCCGCGCCGACCTCGTAGTAGTGACCTTGAGCGCATGGGGCCACGCAGGTCCCTGGCAGGGACGACGTGGTTTTGACAGCCTGGTGCAGGCAGCATGCGGCATAGCTGATCGATATGGCCATTTCGACGACGGCGGGTGGAGGCCTGGCGCGCTACCGGTGCAGGCGCTGGATCACGCCACGGGTTACGGCCTGGCGGCGGCAGTGTTCGCTTTGCTGGCCCAGCGACTCGGTACGGGACGTGGTGGAACTGCCCGGCTTTCACTGGCCCGGACAGCGGAAGAGCTACTTCTCCTTTCGACGGTCAGCGCGACTGACGTCGACCTGCCCGAGCCCGAGTACCACGAGGTAGACAGCCCCTACGGCCGTCTCCGGTACGTCGGCCCGCCCATCACGGTGGACGGCGTCCCCGTTGGTTATCAAGAACCGCCCGTCACGTACGGTTCCTCCGCACTACGTTGGCGGTAGGCGGTCCAGCCCCTAGTAAGCTCGGAAGCATGAGTGTAATCCGCCCTGCCACCGTTGAAGACGTTCCCACAATACTGCGCATGATCCACGATCTTGCGATCTACGAAAAGGAACCCGACGCCGTCAGGAATACCCCCGAACTGCTGACCGAGGCACTGTTCGGAGAAAATCCGCGGGTATTCGCGAACATGGCCTCCAATGACGCTGGTACGGTGCAGGGCTTTGCCCTGTGGTTTCTGAATTACTCAACGTGGGAAGGTGTTCACGGCATCTACCTGGAAGACCTCTACGTGGTTCCGGACGCGCGTGGCGAGGGTCACGGCAAGGCGCTCCTGCAGCATCTGGCTGCGACCGCCGTCGAACGCGGCTATGCCCGGGTGGAATGGAGCGTCCTGGACTGGAACGAACCGTCCATCAAGTTCTACAAGAACCTTGGCGCCTTCCCCATGGAGGAGTGGTCTACGTTCAGGCTGACCGGCGAAGCGCTGGAAGCGTTCGGGGCAGGTGCCAGTAACGGTAACAAGGCTCTTGCCCATGGCTGAAGTGCGAGCCTTGGCCGACACCCACCGCATCCGCGCCCGGCACGAATTCCGAGGCCTCCGGACCGCCGAGCACTACTTCACGGTCCCCCTGGACCATGGTTCGGCTAATTCCGCCACGGATGACCAGACGGCTGGCGAAACGATCACTGTGTTTGCACGGGAGTATTCCTCCACCGAGTACTCGGAGGAGGAGGCCGCCAAGCTCCCATGGTTGCTGTTCCTCCAAGGTGGACCTGGCGGGCGCGGAAACCGCGTCACTTCCCTTTCAGGTTGGATGAAGGCAGCGGCCAAGGATTTTCGGATCCTGATGCTGGACCAGCGCGGTACAGGCCTTTCCACGCCTGTGGAGCGACAGTCATTGGCGCTCCGGGGCGACGCCGCAGCCCAGGCCGACTACCTTACGCATTTCCGGGCTGATTCGATCGTGGCAGACGCCGAGTTCATCCGCCATGCCTTGAATTCCGGACCGTGGTCAGTGCTGGGTCAGAGCTTTGGCGGATTCTGCGCGTTGACGTATTTGTCGTTCGCCCCGAAAGGGCTGCGGGAGGTCCTCATCACGGGAGGACTTGCTCCGCTGCACGGCCCGGCCGAGCGCGTTTACCGTGCCACTTTCCGCCGGGTGGCGGAGCGGAACGCGGAGTACTTCGCTTGGTATCCGGAAGACCGGGAAACCGTCACCAGGATCGTCCGCCACCTCGAACAGCATGAGGAGTTCCTGGCCAGCGGAGAACGGCTGACGCCCGAGCGATTCCAGATGGTGGGATCGTTCCTCGGCGGCAACACCCGGGTTGACTCCCTGCACTACCTCCTGGAGGACGCTTTCATCGAAACACCTTTGGGTGATCGCCTGTCGGAGGCGTTCCTGGAGCAAGTGCGGAGCCTGGTCAGCCGGGCAGGGAACCCCTTGTACGCGGTACTTCATGAATCGATCTACGGGCAGGGCGAGGCCACGGACTGGGCAGCGTGGCGTGTGCTGGAAGAATTCCCCGAGTTCAAGCCGGGAGCTGAAGCCCCGCTGCTCACGGGAGAAATGGTCTACCCCTGGTACTTCGAACAGGATCCGGCACTGATCCCGCTCCGCGACGTCGCGGCCATGCTGGCGGCCAAGTCCGATTGGTGTCCCCTGTATGACCACCAGCAATTGGCGGTCAACAAGGTTCCAGTAGCGGCCGCCGTCTACAAAGACGATATCTACGTGGACCATGACCTCTCAATGGAAACCGCCGCGGCAGTCCGTGGGCTTCAGACCTGGGTCACGGACGACTTCCACCATGACGGCATCGGGGAAGACGGCGAAGGCATCTTCAGGCGGCTATTCGGGCTGGTGCGGAGTTCCCGCTAACCCAACGCGTTCCTCCACAGGGACTGTTCCTACACGGGGATTGAACGGCGCACCCGGGCCGCGGTGGCGGCCGTCAAGGCCAGCATTACGGCTGCCAGCAGACCGGCGGCTATATTCAGCCCTTCATAGCCGAGCCAGGCGAGGACAAGTCCGGACGTAGCCCCGCCCGTTGCACCCGCCGCGCCCATGAGCGTATCGGAAACGCCTTGCACGGTTACCCTTTGTTCTTCGGCGATGCTCTCCGCAAGGAGGGTGGACCCGGCAATGGTCGCGGCGGACCACCCAAGTCCCAGGATGATCAGCCCAGTGGTGACCAGCACGGGCTCCTGCTGGCCGATTCCAGCGATCAGCACTGCCACCAGCAGCAGTCCGTGGCCTATGACGATGGTCTGGATGCGGCCGGCCTTGTCAGTCAGCCAACCCCAGAGCGGCGACAGGGCGAACATGCCGGCGACATGCAGCGAAATGGTCAGCCCAATGAGCACCAGAGCATCCGTGCTGTCAGTTGTTCCGCCGTGATGGCCGGCATGTGAACCGCCCACCAGCTGCTGCAGGTGCAAGGGGGTCATGGACATGATGGCCACCATGACGCCGTGGGCAGCGACCACGGCTGCAAGCGCAAGGATGGCCCGGGACGAGGAACGAACAGCCTGAAGGCCGGATCGGATAGTGCCCCTAACTGGGAGCGTCCCAATTCCTGCGGACTCCGAGGCCAACCGCCGTGCCAGCAGCAACGGGTCGGGCCGCAAACCGGCAAAGAGCAGCACTGCCGCCAGGAGCAGACCTGCAGCCGAGAAAACGAAAGGCCCGGCAATGGGCGGCAGGCCCAACGCGGCCCCTACCGCTGCACCAGGTTGGACGAGGTTTGGACCGGCCACAGCGCCAATAGTGATTGCCCAGACAACAGTGGACAGTGACCTGCCGCGGTGCTCAGCGTGGGCGAGGTCGACGGCGGCGAACCTCGATTGAAGGTTGGCGGCTGTACCAAGGCCGAGAAAACCGGCCGCGAGCAGGAGCAGGGGGAAAGATTCACCCACCACGGATGCCATCACCAGAAGCGCCCCGATCATGGCGGCGATCAGGCCCGAGACGAGGCCAACCCGCCGTCCACGCGCCTCCGCCAGCCGGGCCAACGGTAAAGCAGACAATGCGGCCGAGAGCGTCAATACAGTAGTGATCGATCCCGCCCACGCCTCGGATCCGGACAGATCCACGGCCAGGAGCGATCCAATGGATAACGTGGCGCCGTTACCAATTCCGCTGAGGAGCTGGGCCGAGCTGAGCAGGAAAACAGTACGGCGCTGAACCCGTTGGGGGTCCAGCGCCGTAGTAGATGTGGTAGTCACTTCAAGAGACTACAACGTTCACAGTATGGTTACTCTGCTTCGCTCAAGCTCTTCTTCGCGTCCTCTTCCAACCGCGCGTCCAGCTTGGACTGGCGGGCGGCCGGGCTGAGCAAGCTGGCCACGACGGCCACGACGATCGTGCCGATAATGACCGCCAACGAAACGAAGGTGGGAATCTCCGGAGCCCACTCGATGTGGTGGCCGTTGTTGATGAAGGGAAGCTCGTTGACATGCATCGCATGCAGGACGAGCTTGACACCAATAAAGGCAAGAATGACTGACAGGGCGTGCTTCAAGTAGATCAGACGGCTCATCAGTCCACCCAGCAGGAAGTACAGCTGGCGCAGGCCCATGAGGGCGAAGATGTTGGCGGTGAACACGATGAAGGCGCTTTGGGTCAGGCCGAAGATCGCGGGAATTGAGTCCACTGCGAACAGGAGGTCGGTCATGCCGATGGTCACGAAGACAATCAGCATCGGGGTGAAGACCTTCTTGCCGTTTACCGTGGTCCGCAGCTTGCCGCCGTCGAACTTTTCAGACATCGGCAGGACCCTGCGCAGCCGCGCAACCAGCGGGTTTTCGGCACCTTCTTCTTCGTCTTCACCTGAATCCGTGGCCTGCTTCCAGGCCGTCCACAGCAGGAACGCGCCGAAGATGTAGAAGATCCAGCTGAACTGCTCGATGACCACCGCGCCCAAAGCGATGAAAATACCGCGGAGGACCAGTGCGATGATGATGCCCACCATCAGCACTTCCTGCTGGTATTTCCGGGGCACGGAGAAGCGGGCCATGATGATGATGAAGACGAAGAGGTTGTCGATGCTCAGGCTGTATTCAGTAACCCAGCCGGCGACGAACTGGCTGCCATATTCGGGGCCAGTGAAGTAGAACATGGCACCGGCAAAGACCAGGGCCAAGGCAACGTAGAAGGCAACCCAGAGGCCGGCTTCCTTCATTGATGGTTCGTGGGGACGCTTGACCACCAGGAGGAGGTCGATGAGCAGGATAATTCCGAGGGCGACGAACGAGCCGACCTCAAACCAGATTGGAAGCTCCATTAATGTGGGCCTTTCGCAGGGTACGGGAAAGCGGTGTAAGTCTCTCCGGCCTGCCAGTGCGGTGAATGCACATTCAGCGGCCCACTAAGTCCGGCGAGGCATCTATGCCTTGCGTGCTGACGGACGTAGCGCTTGGGATACTCCCCTACGTGACCACAACCTTACCTTAGGCGTGCCCTGCAGACTGCATTTGGCGCAATTCCCGCTTCAACTCCCCCACTTCGTCACGGATTCGGGCTGCGACCTCGAACTGCAGCTCGGCAGCGGCACCGTGCATCTGTTCCGTGAGTTGTTCTATAAGGCCAACCAGGTCTTCCGCTGGAGCCGCGGCCAGCCCGTCCTTCCGGACCGTGGCTGCGCCCTTGCTGCCCGACGTACGTTTGGCTCCCTTGGCCAGCCTGTTGTTGTTCAGGAGCTCCTGGGTATCGGCGTCTTCGCGTGCCAGCTGGTCCGTGATATCAGCGATCTTCTTCCGCAGCGGCTGTGGGTCCACGCCGTTGTCGGTGTTGTATTTGACCTGGATGGCGCGACGCCGGTTGGTTTCCTCGATGGCGTGGGCCATGGAGTCCGTGATCTTGTCCGCATACATGTGGACCTGGCCGGACACATTTCGAGCGGCACGGCCAATCGTCTGGATCAGCGAGGTTGAGGAACGCAGGAAGCCTTCCTTGTCCGCATCCAGGATGCTGACCAGCGAGACCTCGGGCAGATCCAGGCCTTCACGCAGAAGGTTGATGCCGACCAGGACGTCAAAGACTCCCATCCGCAGCTCACGCAGTAGCTCGACCCGGCGAAGAGTGTCCACGTCCGAGTGAAGGTACTGGACTTTTACGCCGTGGCCCAGGAGGTAGTCCGTGAGGTCTTCCGCCATCCGCTTGGTCAAAGTGGTGACCAGGACGCGTTCATCGCGTTCAGTACGTTGGCGGATTTCACCCAGGAGGTCATCGATCTGTCCCTTGGTAGGCTTCACGATCACTTCGGGGTCGATGAGGCCTGTGGGCCGGATGATCTGCTGGACGTAGCCGTCCGCCTTCCCGAGCTCGTACTTTCCAGGCGTGGCCGACAAGTACACGGTCTGCCCGATGCGTTCAAGGAACTCGTCCCACTTCAAAGGCCGGTTGTCCATGGCCGAGGGCAGCCGGAAGCCGTGGTCCACCAGCGTGCGCTTGCGGGACATGTCCCCTTCGTACATAGCGCCGATTTGCGGGACGGTGACGTGGGATTCGTCGATGACCAGGAGGAAGTCGTCAGGGAAGTAGTCCAGCAGGCAGTGTGGTGCCGTACCGCCTGCGCGGCCGTCAATGTGCCGGGAGTAATTCTCGATGCCGTTGCAGAAACCCATCTGCTGCATCATTTCGAGATCGTAGGTGGTCCGCATCCGCAGGCGCTGGGCTTCCACCAGCTTGTTCTGGCTCTCCAGCACCTTCAGGCGTTCGGCGAGTTCGTCTTCGATGGCGGTGATCGCACGGCCCATTCGCTCCGGGCCTGCCACATAGTGGGAAGCCGGGAAGACGTACATTTCGGTTTCCTCGCGGATGACTTCGCCGGTGACCGGATGCAGTGTGTAGATGTTCTCGATCTCGTCACCGAAAAATTCGATTCTGAGTGCGAGTTCCTCATACATCGGAATGATCTCTACGGTGTCTCCACGGACGCGGAAGGTGCCCCGGTGGAAGTCGGTGTCATTGCGCGTGTACTGCATGGAAACGAACTTGCGAAGGAGGTGGTCACGGTTCATTTCCGCGCCTTTGGTGAGCGTCACCATGCCCGCAATGTATTCTTCGGGTGTTCCCAGGCCGTAGATGCAGGAGACTGTGGCCACCACGATGACGTCGCGCCGGGTCAGCAGTGCATTGGTGGCCGAGTGCCGAAGGCGCTCGACTTCCTCATTGACCGAGGAGTCCTTTTCGATGAACGTATCCGTCTGGGGTACGTACGCTTCGGGCTGGTAGTAGTCGTAATACGAGACAAAATATTCCACTGCATTGTTGGGCAGGAGTTCCCTGAACTCGTTGGCCAGCTGGGCTGCCAGGGTCTTGTTCTGAACCATGACCAGTGTGGGACGCTGCACCTGCTCAATAAGCCAGGCTGTAGTGGCGCTCTTGCCCGTACCCGTGGCGCCGAGAAGGACAACATCCTTCTCGCCGTTATTGATGCGTTCTGTCAGTTCCGCAATGGCTGCCGGCTGGTCCCCGGCTGGTTTGTAATCGCTGACGACTTCGAAGGGCGCGACGACACGGTTGATCTCCTGGGCAAGGCTCATGACACCAATCTACCCCCGCACCCCGACAGTTTTTGTCCGGATTAATGTCCCGCTGCGACAGAAGAATACGACGGCGGTTGCCAGCCGGTGTGGTTTGCCCACTCATCCATCAGCGGCCAGGCCACATCCGTGAACCAGGGTTCTTTGGCATCGGCATAGGCAGCGGTGCCGGGGTCAGTGGCATGCTGCGCAGCAAGGTGGCGCTTGTGTGCCTCATACAGGGCAACCGCAGAAGGTTCCGCCCTCAACCAGTCGCGGAACAGCAGGGCGTATCTCCATCCGGGCGAGCCGGCAACCCGCACATGCAGGTTGGCCGGGCGTCCCGGATCCGCGTTGGCATGGAAACGCTTCTGCCATTGGGCTGGATCAGGTTCCGACGGCTTCGGGGTGTCAGCGAAAACGCCCGGAACACGTGGGTATCCTGCTGCGGCCAGACGTGGGGCAATGCGATCCGCCACCTCAAGGTCGGCAACAGTCAGTTGAAGGTCTATCACATCCTTGGCAGCCAACCCGGCCACCGACGTAGACCCAATGTGGTCCACGGCAAGGATGTCCTCCGGTGCTGCCGCCTGGATGCGCGAGGAGAGCCGGGCTGCTTGCAGGCCCCATTCGGATCTCGAGGCGGACAGGACCGGACCATTTGTCCGCCGGGCACGAACTCCACGCCGGCAATTGTCCGCGAAAGGCACCAGTCGTCCGAACCACAAGGCATCCACTTTGGCGAGCAGTTCCTCCCGACTACCTGAATTCTCCAGGACGATGTCCGCGGCAGCGTTTCTTGCCTCCTGGCTGGCTTGGGCCGCCATTCTGGAACGCGCGTCCTCCAGGCTCATTCCGCGCAGGTCCACCATCCGTTGGATCCGCACGTCATCGGGAGCATCCACCACAACCACCAGATGGAATGCGCTCCCCTGGCCTGTCTCGACCAAGAGGGGAATGTCCTGGACGAGAATGTCTTCGTCGGCGGCCTCCGCGACGATTGCCGCTGCTGACTCCCGGACCAACGGGTGGATGATGCCATTAAGCACCTCCCGCCGAGCGGGATCCTGGAAAACTATGGCGCCAAGAGCAGGGCGGTCGAGCCTGCCCTGCCCGTCCACGATTCCGGGTCCAAAGGCCTCCACTACACGGGCAAGGCCCGGAGTTCCAGGCTCCACCACTTGCCTGGCGATGAGGTCAGCATCAATGAGCACGGCACCCAACTCTTGCAGCCTGGCCGCCACCAGCGATTTTCCTGAGGCGATGCCGCCCGTCAGCCCGATCTTCAACACCCCTCCACACTAGACTGAAGCGGTGGAAATTGAGGATGACAGCCGTGCAACCATTTACACAACGCTCGCTGAAGGTCCGGATTTCCGACACGAACTGGAGATCCGGCGTTCACGCTTCATCACCGTCCTCCGCCGCTCGCCGGACGAAGATACTGCACGATCCCTGGTGGCCGCGCTGCGACGCGAGTTCCATGACGCACGGCACCACTGCTCGGCTTTCGTTGTAGGTCCGGACAGGATGACTCAACGTTCCAGTGACGACGGCGAACCGTCGGGCACGGCGGGTGTCCCCATGCTGGAGGCACTGCTCAAGCGTGAGACAGCACCCGGGGTAACGGACCTTAGCGACGTAAGCGTCGTCGCCGTCCGCTATTTCGGTGGAATCCTCCTGGGGGCGGGCGGGCTGGTCCGCGCCTACTCCGAATCGGTATCAGCAGCGTTGGAACTGGCGCCACTCGTGCAGCGCCGGCGGCTACGGCTTTGTGAGATCGAGGTGCCGCACGTGGACGCCGGACGATTGGAGAACGAACTGCGTGGCTCCGGCTTTGTCATGGCGAACACCAGCTATGAAGCCAAGCACACGGTCCTTCGGGTAGCGCTGCCGGACAGCAGCAACACCATCGCGGACGCCCAAGCCCGCGTAAGCGCCCTCACTGCAGGCGCGGGCAGACTGAATCCCCAGGGAACGGAGTGGATCGATGTGCCCTGAATCAACGGTGGAACCCCAGGTGGCACTCGCAGACGTTGACGAAGACGTGCTCGAAGAATTGCTTGCCGTGGCGCTGGTGCAGGCCACCGCCGATGAGGTCACTCCGCCGCTGGGCTCGACGTCGGCCTGGAACCCTGAGCGGATCGCCTGGTTCCGCGACTATCACCGGGCGGCTGCAACCGGACTTGAAGGGCCTGCGCGTGAGAAGACCTGGGCTGTGGTGGCAGGCGGAACAGTGGTGGGGTCCGTTCGCTTGAAGTCGGTCGGGCCCGATGCCGTAGAACCCAACGCCGTAGAAACTGGCATCTGGCTGGCCACTCGCTTCCGCGGCCAGGGCGTGGGGCGGCTGGCCCTCCAGCTTGTGGCAGACGAAGCCCGTGCTCGCGGCTTCGCCGTCCTGGAAGCCTCCACCACGCCAGGAAACAAGGCTGCACAATCCCTACTGGCTTCCCTCGGCGCCGAACTCATCTTCGAGGGGACTTTGGTTAAGGCTCGGCTACTGCTCCGCTAGGCAGTGCTCTTTTAACTGGCAGGGCTCCTCGCACCTGACTAAAGCAGAAGGACCCCTGCCGCATGGCAGGGGTCCTTCTTTGGCTATTCAGCGCATCCCGTGAGGGGCGGCGGAATTAGTTGCCGGTCAGCTTCTCACGCAGTGCTGCGAGAGCTTCGTCGGACGCCAGGGTGCCGGCGTTGGACTCAGCAGCAGCCGGCTCCGAGGAGTAGCTGGTGGTGCCGGAATCGCTCTCACCGGACGTTGCAGCGGCAGCGTCGTCAGCAGCGTGCTGTGCAACCTGCTTCTTGTGGGCTTCCCAACGGGTCTGGGCGTCAGCGTACTGCTGCTCCCAAGCGGCGCGCTGGGTCTCGTAGCCTTCGAGCCATTCGTTCGACTCGGGGTCGAAGCCCTCGGGGTACTTGTAGTTGCCCTCTTCGTCGTACTCAGCGGCCATACCGTACAGAGCGGGATCGAACTCGGTGCTGTCAGCGTCAACGCCCTCGTTAGCCTGCTTGAGGGAGAGGGAGATGCGACGACGCTCGAGGTCGATGTCGATGACCTTGACGAACAGTTCGTCGCCAACGGAGACAACCTGCTCGGCGAGCTCAACGTGGCGGACAGCCAGCTCGGAGATGTGAACGAGGCCTTCGATGCCGTCTTCGACGCGAACGAACGCACCGAACGGAACCAGCTTGGTGACCTTACCCGGAACAACCTGGCCGAGGGCGTGGGTGCGGGCGAAGGTCTGCCACGGGTCTTCCTGCGTAGCCTTGAGCGACAGGGAGACACGCTCGCGGTCCAGATCCACTTCGAGGACCTCGACGGTGACTTCCTGGCCAACCTCGACAACCTCGGACGGGTGGTCGATGTGCTTCCAGGAGAGCTCGGAAACGTGGACCAGGCCGTCTACGCCGCCAAGGTCCACGAATGCACCGAAGTTGACGATGGAGGAAACGACGCCGGGACGAACCTGGCCCTTTTCCAGCTTGTTGAGGAACGTGGAGCGGACCTCGGACTGGGTCTGCTCGAGCCATGCACGGCGGGACAGCACAACGTTGTTGCGGTTCTTGTCCAGCTCGATGATCTTGGCTTCGATCTGCTGACCGATGTACGGAGCGAGGTCGCGAACACGACGCATCTCGACGAGGGATGCGGGCAGGAAGCCGCGCAGGCCGATGTCCAGGATGAGGCCACCCTTGACAACCTCGATGACGGTACCGGTAACGACGCCGTCTTCTTCCTTGACCTTCTCGATGTCGCCCCAGGCGCGCTCGTACTGAGCACGCTTCTTGGAGAGGATCAGACGGCCTTCTTTGTCTTCCTTGGTGAGAACCAAAGCTTCGACCTGATCGCCAACGGCAACAACTTCGCCGGGGTCAACGTCGTGCTTGATGGAAAGCTCGCGGGAAGGGATGACACCTTCGGTCTTGTAACCGATGTCGAGCAGGACTTCGTCGCGGTCGACCTTGACGACGGTACCTTCGACGAGGTCGCCGTCGTTGAAGTACTTGATGGTGGCGTCGACAGCTGCGAGGAAGTCCTCAGCGGTACCGATGTCGTTAATGGCGACTACGGGGGTACCGGGCTTCTCGGTGGAGGTGATGGTCATGTAGTAGGGGCTCCGTTGTGGATAGTATGTCGGTCAGGCAAACCGCTGCCGCCCGGGTCCGGACGGCAGAACACGGCAAAATACCGGGTCATCCTGATTTGTGGATTAATACAAAATGGACGCATGCACGTAGTACACGCCCGTTTATTCTAGTCGCATCTGCAAAGCAGGGTCAAAAGGACCGCGGCAGGACCAGAGAACCCCTTCACACAGGCAGGACGTCTCCGAGCCGCGCGAACGTAACACCCCGGTCCAGTAAGCGAGGCAAAGCCCTCGCATAACCCTCTGCGGTTCCGGCGGCCGGTCTGTTGAAGTGCGAGATGACGATGTCTCCCGCCACTGCCTTGGCCACTTCCCCGGCGACGGTAGGCGGCGCGAAGGTAGCGCCCCCGTCGCCGTTCAGCGTGAAATTGACCGGGAGCATCCCCAGCCTGCGGGTCATGCTCGCGGCGACTTCGTCGTAGAACGCCGTTCCGGGCCGGAAGAAGCGCGGCGTAACACCGGTCAACTCCTGCATCAGGGCTTGGTTGCCCATTAATTCCTCGTATACCGCGGCTGCATTCGCCGTTCCGGCAATGCCGTATGCGGACTTGCCATTGACAGACAACGGCAGGTGGAGTGTGCCGTGGTTCGCGAGCTCGAACAAGGGGTCGGCGGCCAGTTCCGCGGCAAGTGACCTGTTCGCGGTAATCCAGCGGCTGTTAATGAAAAGGGTGGCCGGGACGTTGAGGCTGCGAAGCGACTTCAGCAATTTGTGGTCACAGCCGGTTCCACCGGGGCCGCCGCAGGCATCGAACGTGAGGGCAACATGCCGGGAGTCAGAATTGTTCACCACACCCGTAACGTGAAGGCCCCACTCCTGTGGCCGCACGTGTCCAAATTCTGCCAGGATCTGCGGTTTGCCTGGGATTGTGGCTGGCGATCCAGGAGCGCTCGACGGCGGCACTGGAGTCTTGCCTCTCGTGTCGCCGCTGCCGGGTTTTTCGGCGAGGGCAGTAGCAGCCTGCTCGCTGGACAGCGCGGCGATGGAGGGCGGTGGCGTCGCGGGGCCGGCCCCGGGCCCGTTTGGTGGGCTGCCAGGCGTCGTCTGCCCTGATCCAGCGGCGTCCGGGAACGCCGCCCTCCCGTTGTCCGCGCAGGCTGTCAGGGCTGCAGTTGCCAGCCCAGCCATTCCAAGCAGCACTGAACGCCGGCCGGCCAACGGCCGCCGCTTGGAATCCCCCATGGATGTCCCTGTCTATTGAGTCTTTGAGTTGTGAAGGTACTTCTTGCAGGAGCTTTTTCTAGAAGTGGGTGAGGCAGTGTGCCGGCCGTTCCACAGCAAAAAGCTGTTGGGCTGCGAACGCGGCACCGGGCTTGCCTTCACTCATCCGCCCGGCAGCAGTGAGCGTCACTGGGGACACTGCACCAAGATAGATGGACGCGAGATCGGCGACATCCATGCAGAGATCGGGTTCCCGGCCGGATGCCTCGGTGACGGCCGCGGCAGCACCGCCGTCGGACTCCAACGCCCAGGTGCCACCAGCCATGCCAAGCGTATCCGAGACTTCCATGACGAGCTTTCCGGCAACCGGGTACCGGCGGGCGGAAAGCGCTGCCGGAACGTCCAGGATCCGCAACCACAGCATGTCCCGCACGTCCGAGGAGTCTATGCATCTGGGATCTTCCAGGGCCCACGTCAACGGATCATCCACGGGGGCCTCGGCCCACGTCACCTGGTCAATGAGATCGATGCTCCCAAGGAAGCGCCAGAGATCCAGATACGCCGCATTGGTACCAGCAACAAGGTCCACAATTTCCATGGTGTAGGGCTTGGCATCCCAGCCCTTGAAACGATAGGAAACGTAGCCGTCCGGTGTCCCGGAGGCGTCGTAGTGCAGGGCACTTCTGACACCCGTGTCCGGCTTCCCGTCATGGCCAATCGCTCCGGAAGCCAGCAAGCGATAGTACTCTTGGCGGTCTACTGAGCCAGGAGTTGCCCGCTGGACGTGATCGAAGACCTGTGGCGCAACGTCCAGCAGCACGGCCGGATCAGCCACCTCTACCGTTCCCGTCGCCAGCCCCCTGAGACGGAAACGTGGACCCGTGTCGACCTTGATGCTGCGCTCAAATGTAGCCACTCCAAAACCAAAGCGGCCGTAAATGGATCCCTCCGAGGCAGTCAGCGCCGCCATGGCGAGACCGTCGTCCTTTGCGCCCGCCAGGTCAGCGGTAATCATGCCCCGGAGCAGCCCTTTGCGCCGGTGCGTTCCACGTACGGTCACGGCAGTTACCAGGTTTGATTCCAGTTGTCGGCCAAACCCGATGTTCAGGGATTTGCGCATGGTGGCGTACGTGGCCACCGGGACCTCTGGACCCACAGCGTGCTCGGGTACTTCACCGTTGATGTACACACCGGTCAATTCACGGTGGTCCGTGCGGTAGGCCCGCAGGGTCTTGGCGATGTAGTCGTCGTCGCGCCTGTGCTGGTGGAAGCCGTGCGAGACTGCTTGGACCCACGCGGCACAGCGGGAGTAGGCAGGGTCCTCGCGATCAGCTACAGCAGGGAATTGTTGAACCCTATACTTCTCGGCATATTTTTCGGCGGAGTTCGTTTCGGAATAACTTTCATTGGGATCAGCCACGCCCCGAGCCTAGCCAGACGCGGGAGGGCGCGCCACCATCCAGGCGGCGCGCCCTCCGGCGATCCTTAGGAACGTACGGCTGTTAGTGGCCGGCCTCGTACCAGCTGGAGCCTACGCCGAGTTGAACGTCCAACGGGACGGATAGCTCTGCCGCAGCCCCCATTTGCTCCACCACCAGTTTCTCGACGGCGTCGCGCTCTCCCGGTGCAACCTCGAGGACGAGTTCGTCGTGGACCTGGAGGAGCATGCGCGATTTCAAGCCCTGGCCCGCAAGTTCGGCCGAAACGCCCAACATGGCCCGCTTGATGATATCGGCGGCGGAACCCTGGATGGGCGAATTAAGGGCAATGCGCTCGGCGGCTTCCCGGGCCTGGCGATTGGTGCTGGTGAGGTCCGGGAGGTAACGGCGGCGACCTTCAATGGTGGCTGTGTAACCGTCCACCCTCGCTTGGTCCACAACGCCCCGGAGGTAGTCACGCACACCGCCGAAGCGATCGAAGTAGTCCTTCATCAGGGTCCTGGCCTCGTCCACGGAAATTTCCAGCTGCTTTGAGAGGCCAAACGAGGTCAGCCCGTAAGCCAGGCCATAGGACATGGCTTTCACCTTGGAACGCATCGCGCTGGTGACGTCGGCAGGAGCGACGTTGAAGATCCGGGAGCCTACGAAACGGTGCAGATCCTCGCCGTCCCTGTACGCCTGGATCAGTGCTTCGTCGCCCGAGAGGTGGGCCATGATGCGCATTTCAATCTGGGAGTAGTCAGCGGACAGCAGGCATTCATACCCTTCGCTGACCACGAAGATTCCGCGGACCCGGCGGCCTTCTTCGCTGCGCACCGGGATATTTTGCAGGTTGGGGTTGTTCGAGGAGATCCTGCCCGTAGCCGCAATGTTCTGAGCGTAGGTCGTGTGGATGCGGCCATCGTCCGCCACGGACTTCTTGAGCGTTTCCACCATCTGGGCGAGCTTGGACGACTCCCGGTGCGCCATGAGCTGCACCAGGAATTCGTGGCCGGTCTTCTCCAGCAGGGCCTTCAAGGATGCCGCATCCGTGGTGTAGCCGGATTTGATCTTCTTGGTCTTCGGGAGGCCGAGTTCCTCAAAAAGGACGGTCTGCAGCTGCTTGGGTGACCCCAGGTTTACCTCGTGCCCGATCGCGGCGAAGGCCTGCTCCTGGGCATTCTCGATCACCTTGGTGAGGTCCGCAAGCTGCTCGTTCATGCGATCCATGGAGACGTAGATGCCGGTCAGTTCCATCTGCGCCAGGACGCGGGACACCGGAAGCTCCAGCGTGGTCAGCAGGGCGTCGGCCTTGCGGTCGGCGAGTTCCTTCTCGAAGTGCTTGCTGAGGGCATGCACGACGGCGGCCTGCTGGACGAGCGCTGCAGCTGCCGCTTGGTCGCTGCCTCCCATAAGATCCAGCTCCAATTGCCCGGCCGCGGCGGTCACAACGCCCAGGGAGATCTTGAGGTGGACCTGGGCGAGCTCAGGGAGGTCGTAGCTGCGGCGGTCAGGCTGGATCAGGTATCCGGAAACCGAGGTGTCATCAACCACGCCTTCCAGGCCCAGGCCGCGGTTATGCAGGGCCTTGAGGGCGGCCTTGAACTCGTGCACCACCTTGGCTTCTTCAGGATCCCGGAGCCAGTTTGCCAGCACCGACTCGGCCGCAGAATCCAACTCCGTGAGGTCGATATACGCAGCACCATTGTTCCGGACCACAGCCAACGCACCGGCATCCTCGCCTATACGGCCTTGGACGGGCTGGATGGCTATCGCGGAACGCGTGCCGGAACCGGCGCTGAAGAAGGCCTCCAGCTCAGCAGCGTCCTTGAGCGTGGCAAACTCAGGGGCTTCGATGGTGTCCGGGGCAGCACCGGTGGTTTCATCGCCGTAGAGATCGAACAACCGGGCGCGCAAGGTACGGAATTCCAGTTCCTCGAACAGTTCCTCGATGGCCTGCCGGTCGGGGCGCGGCTCGTGGAGGTCCTCCAGCTGGACGGGCAGTTCGAGGTCTGTCAGCAGCTGGTTCAGCCTGCGGTTCCGTTTGACGTTCTCAAGGTTCTCCTTGAGAGCTCCGCCCACCTTGCCACCGATGGCGTCCAGGTTCTCCAGGATGCCGTCCAGGCCACCATAGAGGTTGATCCACTTGGCGGCAGTCTTTGGCCCCACACCCGGTACGCCCGGAAGGTTGTCCGCGGATTCGCCCACCAGCGCCGCCAGGTCCGAATACAGGGCAGGCTTGACGAAGTACTTCTCTTCAATGGCCGCGGCATCCAGCTTGGGGATGTTGCTCACGCCCTGTTTGGGGTAAAGCACGAACACGTTGTCATTGATGAGCTGGAAGGAGTCTCTGTCCCCCGAGACCAGGAGGACCTCAAAGCCGGCGGCATCCGCCTGGGCAGCAAGGGTGGCCAGGATGTCATCGGCCTCGTAGCCGGGCAACGCAATGGTCTTGATACCCCACGCCTCCATGACCCTCGCGATCAGGGCGATCTGGCCTTGGAATTCCGCTGGCGTCGCGTTGCGGCCGCCCTTGTACTCGCTGTACTCCGCCTTGCGGAAGGTGGTGTCGTCAGAGACGTCGAACGCTACGGCGACATGCGTGGGCTTCTGATCCTTGATCAGGTTGATGAGCATGGAGGTGAATCCATGCACGGCGTTGGTGTGCTGGCCTCTGGCCGTAGAGAAGTTTTCAGCAGGAAGGGCGTAGAAGGCCCGGAATGCCATGGAATGGCCATCCAGGACCAGCAACCTGGGCCGGCCCTCCCCCGTGGTGCTGGATGAAGCGGTGGAAGAGGGGGTGGGTGCTGTTGCAATGGCAGCAGCTTGGGCCGTTGGAACCTGGTCCGGTTTGGTTGTTTCACTCACAGGTGCCAGCCTAGTTGGCATGATGGACAATTTCACGCCGAACCGGTTTGTCGACGAGCTCAACCAGGCAGGTGTGCCCGAAGAGTTCCATGATTGGCTTTCCGGGCATGGGGTTGGCTCCCTTGTAGTGAAAATGGGTATTCGGTTCACCGAGCTCAGTGCCGAACGGACTGTGGCAACCATGCCGGTGGAAGGGAACACGCAAGTAGCCGGCATCCTTCACGGCGGAGCCCACGTGGTCCTCGCCGAAACCCTGGGTTCATTTGCTGCCTCGCTTCATGCGGGCAGAGGACGGCACGCCGTGGGAATCGAAGTCGGCGCGACGCATCACCGCTCCATTGCCAGCGGAACGGTAACCGGCACATGTACGGCGATCCACCTGGGCGGGACGTTAGCCACGCACGAGATCGTAATCACCGACGAAAAAGGCCGCCGGCTTTCCACTGCCCGGATTACCAACATGATCCGGAACAACCGCCACTGATCCGGGAGTTACTGCCAAACAGCTACGGCGCTAATAGTTACCGCGGCGGCATGCGGTAATGCAGTTCAGCCGCGGCTCCGCCAAGGATGCGCGAGGAGAGCAACTCAAGTGGCGGCGTCGGACCCTTGAGCGGCAGTAGGCGCTTACCGGAGCCGAGTACAACGGGGATGATGGTGACGATCATCTCGTGGAGCAAACCGGCGTTGGCGAACTGGGCCACGAGGTCCCCTCCGCCCACCAGCCAGACGTTCTTGTCTCCGGCATCGGCGAGCAGATCCGGCGCGAACTCGCGAACGTCCCCACGGACGAACGTGACATTGGAACCGGCGGGAGCCGAGTATTCGTGATGCGTGAACACCCAGCAGGGGGTATCCGGATACGGCCACTTGCCGGGCTCATGCTCCAGGAGCCACCGGTAGGTCCCGCCGCCCATCGCGATGCAACCCACACCTGCGAAGAAGGACTCATAGCTGCCGCTCACGCCTTCAACCTGGTCGAATTGCAGGAGCCAGCCGAGATCGTCATCCTCAGATGCAATGAAACCGTCAACGGTGGACGCCACGTAATACTGGAAGATGGACATGGCCCCAGACTAGTCAGTTGGCGCTGGCGTTCCCATACTCCACACGCACACTGCCATCATCGCGGAGAACCACCACCCGGCCCTGGGCGAGCGTCCATCCATCGTTGAGCAGGAAGATCCTTCCTCCGCTGACCACCAGCAGTCGCAGGCCCGTGTACCGGTACAACGGCTCAGCATCAGTACCAGCCGAGTCCTCATGGACGTTCGGCGCTGTCACGGCCAACCGCTCCTTGCTGTACACCACGGCTGTTGGCAGCAGGCTGGATCTTTCCTGGTAATCGATAGCTGCTCCCCGCCCAAGTGCTTGCGCGTAATCGGAGGTTCCCCAGAAAAGCAGCAGGGTGACCAGGACGAACACGAGGGATCTTTCGAGCGAGCGCGGAGTAGTGGCGCGGAGTACCCGTTGGGCCGGATCAGCGGCCCGGCGATGCACGCTCAGTCCCCATGCCCCCACCAGCAAACCGGCAGCTATGAGGAAGGGTGCATAGAGCAGGATCCGTTCCGGCTGTGTCACGATCGCCACCCACATCACAGCCGCGTAGGCGAAGCCAAGAATCAGCACTACCAGGGCGGCCCTTCGCAGGAGCGTCCGGTAGCGTGCGGCGCCCAGAAGCCGGGAAACGAGCCGGTCCACCATGAGCCACAGCAACCCGATCACCACCAGCCAGGCCAACGGCTGAAATAGGGACTGGATACTCCGCAGGATGAAGTCCTGCACGGTATAACCAAACAGGCTGACGTCCAGGCCCATTGCCTTCGACTGGGCATCCGTCCGCGCCCAGCCGAAGTAGACCAACAAGGCCGTGGCCACGGTCAGCGGCGGACCAATGACGGAGAGGACGTCCAGGGTACGCTGCCAGCGGTTGTTGACCAGGCTCCGCTCATCGGCTTCTTCCGATGCAGCGGGTTCCTGGGCGACGCTCATGGAGTTGCCGTGGGGGTCGCGCCGACAGAAGGAATGGCCGGCGGGGTGCTCTGCGTGGGTTCAGCGCCTGGCCCGGTTCCAGGGGTTTTGGGCGTTCCACCCGGGCTGGCGGGCGTGGAATCTTCATAGAAGAACGTCACTGTTCCGCTGACGTCTACGGTGTCCGTAATGGAAATGCGGACGGAATCGCGGCCGTCGGACGGCGGCATCCGCAGGTACAGCGTTTCGTAATCCCCTCCGCCGGCAACGATTTCGGGAGCTGCAGGGACGCCGTCGAACAGGACGTCCCCAACCCTGACGTAATAGCCATCCAACCTGACGACAGTTCCGCCTGACCGGGGGCCGGAGGCGCGCGCTGTGCCTGCCACCGGCCTCAGGTCGTTGTCCACTACCGTGAGGCCGCTCAAGTGCCGCGGGCAAGCTTCACCCGGGGCGGTCTCGGTCTTTAGCGTAACCCCCGGGTTGCTGCGGTGTTGGGCGATCGCAGACGCTGACGTTGCGGCGACCGTGAACTCAAGACACTGGGTCTGCGGTATGCGCGGTGTTGCCGCAACGGCGTTTGAAGCCCGCTGCCAGTCCTGCTGCGCACCACTTTGCAGTGCCTTGCAGACAGCGGCGGCCGCTTGCCACACGGCAGCATCTTCCGCGCCTTCCAGGCTCTGGGCCAGCGCATCGCATTGGAATTGCTGCAGCAGGAGATAGCGCTGGCCCGAGGTGGGATCGTTGGGGCCTATCGGCCCAATGGGTACCCAGCGGACCACCGGCGCTTCTGCTTGCGGTGCACCCGGTCCGGCCGGACCTGCGGGCTGCCCGGCGGTGGGATCGACGCCGGTGGGAGCCGCTGGTGATGTTGCGGTGGTGACGGGCGGAGCCGGATTGGGAGAAGGACTGCCTGGTGGAGCGGTATTGGGAACGCAGGCAGAAAGTGCCAGCATCAGGACCGGAATCAGCGCCAGTCCGATGAGATGGCTTCGGGAATGGCACTTCATGACAGCCCCACATCTGCCGGATCACGACCACGCAGTGATGTAACTTCACTGCTGATTATTCTCCCGAACGGACTTTGCTGCCAGAGAGGCGGTTACTTTCCGAAGTAGGGCACGATCAAGTAGATGCCGAACAGTACGGCGAGTCCGCAGATGCCAAAGCACACGGCCGCCAGCGAGCGAACAAGTCCGGGCGACTTCTGCTGGGCGTCACCTGCGATTGCGGTGAGGCGTACTCCCAGGGAGTACAGGACTACCAGGGTCACAGCAGCAACGAGCGTGACGCCGGCAACCTGAAGCAATTCCAGCCACTTCATCGCTGCACATCCTTGTTGTTGACGGACTTTCGGGATTTCTTTTTCTTGCTGAACTTGACGGCGTGGCCGGCCTCTTCGACTTCCACTGCGTTGTGGTGGCCAACATGCGATTTACGCGAGGCAACAAACATGAACACGACGGCGGCGCTACCGACGACCGCGGCAATGACCACACCCACGACGCCGATGTTCACCAGGAGCGCGGTAAGCCCGCCCACGATGGCCGACGCCGGCAGGGTAAACAGCCAACCCAAAGCGATCTTGCCGGCAGTGCCCCAGCGCACGGAGGTGCCCTTTCGGCCCAGGCCGGAGCCAATGACCGAACCGGAGGCGACCTGCGTGGTGGAGAGCGCGAAACCCAGATGGGAAGAAGCCAGGATGGCTGAGGCCGTGCTGGTCTCGGCCGAGAAGCCTTGCGCCGGCTTTACTTCGGTCAGGCCTGAACCCATGGTGCGGATGATGCGCCACCCGCCAGCATAAGTGCCGATGGCGATGGCCAACGCACAAGCAGCCACGACCCAGAACTGTGGACCCGAGCCCGGTGCCTGTGTGCCCGCGGCGATGAGGACCAGGGTGATGATGCCCATGGTCTTCTGGGCATCATTGGTGCCGTGCGCGAGGGCCACGAGGCTGGAGGTGAAGATCTGGCCGGTCCGGAAACCACCGCGCTTCTGCGTGAGCTTGTCACCGGTTTCGGGGTCATGCCGGGAGGTCAGCGCGTAGGCCAGACGAGTGCAAAGGTACGCCACGGCCCCGGCGATGAGTGGTGCAAAGACAGCTGGCAGGATCACCTTCTGCAGCACTGTTTCAAAGTTGATGGAGTGCAGTCCGATACCTACCACGGCGGCGCCGATGAGGCCGCCGAACAATGCGTGCGAGGAACTGGAGGGCAGGCCTTTAAGCCACGTGATCATATTCCAGAGGATTGCACCCATCAGGCCGGCGAAGATGATATCCGGCGTGATGTGGATACCGTCCGAGCCTTCGCGGATGAGTCCCCCGGAAATGGTCTTTGCCACTTCAGTTGAAAGGAACGCCCCAACAAGGTTGAGCACGGCTGCCAGGGCAACCGCCGTCTTGGGCTTGATCGCCCCCGTAGCGATAGGCGTGGCCATCGCATTGGCTGTGTCGTGAAAGCCGTTGGTGAAGTCAAAGAATAGGGCCAACGCTATGACAAGCGCGACCATGAAGGTGATTTCCACCTGTTGCCCAATCTGCAGAGTCGACGTTCAGCAGTTCCACTTCCCCATACCTGCCATGCACAGCATAGTTCAGCCATTGTTCAACTGACTGGACTTGCCGCACTCTATCCGGCGGGCTTGAAACCTTAAGAATCCTACGTGCCAACCACCGGGCGGACAAACATGTGCCAGCGCTTCGGTCAGCCGAGGAAGGTCCGGACCGCGGCAAGATCGCGGCGGGAGAGCCCCCTGCGCGGATCCGGTGAGATGCAAAGCACACGGTCCTGGTGGTATTCAGCCCAGGAACGGGCGTCTGACTCCTGGCCAAGTTGGTCGTCCAGCCAGACGAAGCGCTCGGCTCCCATCTCGGCCAAGTCCTTCTGGAGCGCCCCGAGTTTCCACCATTCTGCGCTTTGGTCCCACCCCTGGCTGGACAGGACAGGCCAATCCTCGCCCTTCAGTCCAATGGCAGGACAGAGAAACTCCGGGGCAAGGCGCTCCCAGGTGGTGAGCCATACAAAGCGGGCGAAGGGATGCTCTGCCAGCTCGTTGAGTTCGGCCACTGCCTCGGGCGCGAACGCGACGTCAAGGATGCCGGCGTCGGCGATCTTCCATTCACCACCCCAATCAGTGACGCCTTGGGGACCGAACGGGTTCACCACGCCGTCGACGTCCAAATATATGGACACCGGCATATTGGAGGCCATGGCCGCCTTCCCTTCCCCCAGGTTCCCGTGTATCAAGCCCAGCGTACGGTACGGCGGAGAACTTCAGGGGAAGAAAATACTGACAGAATCATTCTCTTGACGTTCGTCATAGAAGTGATAATCTCGAAAGTATGGAAAAGCCCCCAGTCCATTCCCCCCAAAGTGTCCGCCACATAGAAGACTCAGTGCGCACCGATTTCCGGCATGCAATGTCCTATGGCGGTTATCTGGACCTGGACCACCTACTGAACTCGCAGCATCCGCTCAGCCAGCCCGAGCACCACGACGAACTGCTCTTCATCATCCAGCACCAAACCAGTGAGCTATGGCTCAAACTGGTGCTGCATGAGCTCCTGGAAGCCCGCAGGCTTTTCGACCAGGACAACCTTGGCAAGGCGCTCAAATGCATCGCCCGCGTCAAGGCCATCCAGCGCACCATGACCGAACAGTGGTCCGTCCTGGGTACCCTCACGCCCCGCGAGTATGCGCAGTTCCGCGGATTCCTGGGTAGTTCCTCAGGTTTCCAGTCGTATCAATACCGCGGGGTTGAATTCCTGCTGGGCAACAAGAACAGGGGCATGCTGCGGGTCTTCGAAAGCGACCCCGAGGCATATGCGCTGCTCAGCCGGCTCCTGGAGGAACCCACGTTGTACGACGCCTTCCTGGCGGTGCTTTCCCGCGCCGGCTACGAGATCCCGGCAGACATCCTTGAGCGGGACACCAGCGAGCCGTGGACATTCCGTAAGGATCTGGTCCCCGTCTTCCAGAAGATCTACGAATCGGACGATACCCAGTGGGGACTGTACGAGGCGTGCGAAGACCTGGTGGACGTCGAAGACAACTTCCAGGCCTGGCGGTTCCGCCACCTGCGCACGGTCCAGCGAACCATCGGGTTCAAGGTGGGCACCGGAGGCTCCTCGGGTGTTGACTTCCTCAAACGAGCCCTTGATCTCACCTTCTTCCCCGAGCTTTACGCCGTCCGCACTGAGATCGGCAACTAACAAACTTCCGGCCACCACTCCCAAGGAGGGAACCATGACTACCGCTCAGCAAACCCAACGGCCAACGTCGGCCGAACTGGACGCCGCAGATCCGCTCGCCGCCCAGCGTGAGGCCTTCTACACGCCCGACGCCGGCCAGCTCACCTCTTATCTGGACGGCAACTCTCTCGGGCGCCCCTTGAAGGCAACTGCTGCCAACCTGCAGTCGTTTGTCCAGGACTCCTGGGGCAGCCGGCTGATCCGCGGCTGGGACGAACAATGGATGGATGAGCCTACGCGCGTGGGCGACCGCATCGGCGAAGTGACGCTTGGGGCTGCTCCCGGGCAGGTCACAGTGGGCGACTCCACCTCGGTCATGCTGTACAAGCTGATCCGGGCAGCGGTAGATGCCCAGCCGGGGCGTGACGAGATCATCATTGATCGCGACAACTTCCCTACGGACCGCTTCATCATCGAAGGGATCGCCAAGGAACGCGGGGCAAGCATCA
The DNA here is from genome assembly GCF_042788025.1 of Paenarthrobacter sp. YIM B13468. Classification (NCBI taxonomy): domain Bacteria; kingdom Bacillati; phylum Actinomycetota; class Actinomycetes; order Micrococcales; family Micrococcaceae; genus Paenarthrobacter; species Paenarthrobacter sp. YIM B13468. The sequence continues at coordinate 72,625 of NZ_JBHZPI010000025.1, forward strand.
AATGGATCGCAGCCAACCCCTCCAGTGGCGTCCGTACCGCTGACCTCGACGGGCTCCTTGGCGAGCGGACCGCCGTCGTGGTCCTCAGCCATGTGGCTTATCGCTCCGGGTTCCTGGCAGACGCGAAGGCAATCACCGGCAAGGTACATGCTGCAGGTGCCCTCATGCTCTGGGACCTGTGCCATTCCGTAGGTTCCGTGCCGCTGGACCTTGATGTCTGGGACGTTGACCTGGCCGTCGGCTGCACCTACAAGTACCTCAATGGTGGTCCGGGCTCCCCCGCGTTCGCATACGTCAACGCCTCACGGCAAGACATGCTCCAGCAGCCAATTTGGGGCTGGATGGGCGCGGACAATCCGTTCGGCATGACGGATTCATACCGTCCCGCAGCGGGAATCCGCCGGTTCATTACGGGTACTCCGCCGGTTCTAGCCATGCAGCCGATCAAGGACATGGTGGAGCTGATCGCCTCTGTGGGCATGGATTCGGTCCGGGAGAAGTCGGTCAAACTCACGGAGTACGCGATTGCCCTTGCAGATGAGCTCTTGGTACCACTTGGAGTCCACATCGTGAGCCCCCGCAATGCCGCCGAGCGTGGCTCCCACATCACAGTGGACCATCCGCTCTTTGCCGACGTCACCGCCAGGCTCTGGGAGAAGGGCGTCATCCCGGACTTCCGTCCCCCGCATGGCCTGCGCATCGGCCTGTCTCCCTTGAGCACGAGCTATGCCGAGGTTGAGCTGGGAGTGACCGCCATCCGCGACGCCCTCGCCGAACTCCTGTGAGTGCCGTTCTTGACGACATGGACTCCCGTCCAGGGAGTACCACGTCGTTGCTGCGAACAGTCATCGGCCTGTACTTGCGCGAAGCCGGTGGATGGATGTCGGCCAGGGACATTGTGGTCCTCATGGAGGCCCTGGGCACGTCCGGCACAGTGACCCGGACAGCCCTGGGCCGCCTGAGGAAGAAGGACGTTGTCCTACAGGAGACTCGCGACGGGCTCCCCGGGTTCACCCTGACGGAGGGAGCCGCCACCATGCTGGCCCGCGGCGACCGCAGGATTTACAACCCCATCAGCATGTCACCGTCCGATCCATGGTGCCTGGTCTCCTTTTCGATTCCGGAGACGGAGCGGGAGAAGCGCCACCAGTTGCGGCGCAGGCTCCACTGGATTGGTTGCGGGACTGTGGCCGCCGGCCTGTGGATCTGCCCGGATACCCTTCGAGGCGAGGTGGAGGAAATCCTCAACGACCTCGAACTCCGAGGGATGGCCACCCTGTTCGTCACGCAAACCCCACTGGTGGGCGGCACCCTGCGGGACGCTGCGTCCGTGTGGTGGGATTTGGACTCGGTGGCAGAGCTGCACAAGGATTTCATCCGCCAGCACGGCGCCGCAGTGCTCGGGGAGGACAGCGCGGGCGTTGAGCCGACAGCCCAGGCGTTCGCCACTTTTGTCCAGTGCATCGATCGTTGGCGGATCATCCCCTACTTGGACCCGGGGTTGCCTGCGACGTTCCTGCCCAAAGACTGGCCCGGGGCTGAAGGGACCGCGTTGTTCAAGCGGATTATGGACGCGTACGCCCAGCCCAGTTCGGAGTTCGTGCGACGCACGCTCGGGAGCGACGTGGCGGTCGCGGCTCCCTGAGCCGTTCGCCAACAGTTGCGGTTCGTCGGCAGTTGCGGTTCGCCGGCAGCCGCTGTTTAGGTAGTGCTGCTCTTAGGTGGTGCCGTTTTGAGGTAGTGCCGTTTTTAGGTAGTGCTCTTGACCCTCGAAACGAACCGGAAGCGATCGCCGCGAAACGTGCTGCGCGTCCATTCGACAGGGACGCCTGCAGCATCCCTTGCCAGGCGGTGGACTACCAGCAACGGCGCCCCCATCTCGATTCCGAGCAGCCGGACGTCCTCCGGCCCTGCCAGTGCTGTCTCTACGGTGTCCTCGACGTCGGAGATATGGATGCCGTACACGTCCGACAGGGCGGCGTAGAGCGAACCGGCCTTCTCCAGGTTTGCCTTGAAGCGCGGGAGCTTGCCCGGGAGGTAGGCGATCTCATGGGCCAGGGGTTCGCCGTCGATCAACCGGATTCGCTCAAGCCGGGTGACAACAGCGCCGTCGTCGAGCCCCAGGTGCGCCGCGACGTCGATGTCCGCTTTCGCCATGGCCAGGGACAGGAGCTGCGAGTCAGGCCGCAGGCCTTGGTTCCTCGCGTCGTCGGAAAAGGACGTGAGCTGCCGGACGTGGGTGATCTTTGGCGGTGCGACAAAGGTGCCATGCCCTTGGATGCGGCCCAGTTTCCCTTCTGCAACGAGCTCGCTGATGGCTTGCCGCACTGTGGTGCGCGACGTCTTGTACTTCTCTGCGAGCGCCCGCTCGGTGGGTATGAGCGTGCCCGGCTGCTCGCCGGCGATCGCGGCAAGCAGCTCGGTCTTGAGGACGTAGTACTTGGGCATTGCCGCCGGGACATCTGTGGACATATTGGACATCCTACTTGTAGACAACGTTATTGGTCTATGCCAATCTTGTGCAGGTTGGTCTAAACCAATTTCGATGAAACTCCGCAAAACCCCTACATTTCCACAGATCCAAGGGACAAAGATGTCGATCCTGCAAGACCTACGGCAAACACCCAAGCTCGGGCTCCTGGTGGGCGGTGCCGCCGCCACCATCGGTGTGATTTACGGCTACGACATGTCCAACATTGCCGGCGCCCTGCTGTTCATCACCAAGCAGTTCAGCCTCAGCACATCCCAGCAGGAACTGGTAACCACGGCAGTGGTTGCCGGTGAAGTACTTGGCGCGCTGGTGGGAGGCTGGCTATCCAACCGCGTGGGCCGGAAAGCCTGCATGGTGGGCCTTGCGATCGGCTACGCCCTGTTCGCTGTGCTCAGCGCCATGTCCAGCGATGTGCCCACACTGCTTATCGCCCGCCTCCTGCTGGGGCTCACCATCGGCGTTTCCGTTGTGGTTGTTCCGGTATTCGTTGCCGAGTCAGCGCCGGCGAATGTCCGCGGCGCCCTGTTGGTGGCGTATCAAGTGGCGACCGTCTTCGGCATCATCGTCGGCTACCTGGCTGCGTATGCCCTCGCGGGCACGGGCTCGTGGCGCTGGATGCTGGGCCTTGCTGCGATCCCGGCAATCATTGTCCTCGCCATCGTGATCAAGCTCCCGGACACTGCCCGGTGGTACATGATGCGGGGCAGGACTGACGACGCCAGGCGCACCCTGTTCGCCATTGAGCCCCACACAGACGTAGATGCAGAGTTGGCCGAGATGCAGCGGGCCATCAGCGAAGAACGGGGCGGCGGCCTCCGCGAGATGCTGCGCGTTCCTTACCTCCGGGCCACAGTGTTTGTGGTTGGCTTGGGATTCTTCATCCAAATCACCGGCATCAACGCTGTGGTCTACTACAGCCCCAGGATCTTCGAAGCCATGGGCTTCAGCGGCAACGCAGCCCTCCTGTTGCTTCCCGCGGCGGTGCAAGTGGCCTCCCTCATCGCTGTCTTCGTGTCCTTGTCCCTGGTGGATCGGCTGGGACGCCGCCCCGTGCTGTTGACCGGCATCGGCATGATGGTGGCAGCCAACGTCCTGCTGGTAGGAGTGTTCATGGCCGGCCAGGACTTTGGTGGCCTGCTCACCGTTCTTGGCTTCCTTGGGGTCCTTCTTTTCACGGTGGGCTTCACATTCGGCTTCGGCGCACTGGTGTGGGTATACGCCGGCGAGAGCTTCCCTTCCCGTCTCCGCTCGCTCGGAGCCAGCGCCATGCTGACCTCCGATCTGGTGGCCAACGTCCTTGTGGCAGCGTTCTTCCTGACCATGCTTCAGCGTTTGGGTGGGGCAGGCACCTTCGCAGTGTTCGGTGTTCTGGCTATCCTCGGCTTTATGTTTGTCCGCAAGTTCGCTCCCGAGACGAAGGGCCGCCCCTTGGAGGAAATACAGCAGTACTGGGAAAACGGTGGGAAGTGGCCGGAGCCCGACGCGGTCGGACACATCCCCGCACAGGAAAACACCGAACCGGCGGTTGTCCGGTGACGCCCGCGGTGTTGGGACTTCATATTGGAGGTTCCAAGACTCATGCTGTCCGTTCGGACCGGAGCCCTGATTCGGACCCGGACCCTGGCCAGGGCGCGGACGCAAGCAATAAGGCACCTCTTGAGATCACCGAGGCGAGCGCGAACCTGTCCTCGGTGGGTCATCAGGGTGCAGATGCCGTGCTGCGGCGGATCGCGGCTGCTGTCGGCGACGGTGTTGAGGCGGTTTGCGCCGGTGCCGCGGGGGCGGATACTCCTGCCAGCAGGGCAGTCCTCAGTGCTTTGCTTACCGGGTATTTTCCCGGCGCCAGGATCGAGGTGGTCCATGACACCCGCATCGTCCTCGCCGCAGCAGACCTCGACGCCGGAGCGGTCCTGGTCGCAGGTACCGGCTCGGTAGCTTGGGGCCGGAACCGGGAGGGACGGGAAGCGCGCAGCGGAGGCTACGGCTACTTGCTCGGGGATGAAGGCGGAGGGTACTCCGTGGTCCGTGACGCCGTTCGTGAGGCCCTGCGGGAGTACTACGCGGGGTTGGAACCCGGCACGATGGTCAGCGCCCTTTTGGCGGCGACTGCGAGCGCGGACGCGCTGCAGCTCATGGATCTCTTCTATGCCAAGCCGGAGCCGGACCATTGGGCGGGCCTTGCCCCGTTGGTCCTGGATCTTGCGGTTGAAGGTGATCCCGCTGCGTTGCGGATTCAGGCCGAAGCCGCTCATTCCTTGGCCACGTTGGCCAGGCAAGTACTGGGCGAGCTCGGGTTGGACCTGCCGCTGGTGATGGCTGGTGGCCTCCTGGTCAATCAACAGCAGTTGGCGGGCGCGGTTGGCCGCAAGGTTGCCGTGGAGGATCCGTCGCTGATCAGGATCCTGGGCGATGCTCCAGTGCACGGAGCCGTAAAGCTCGCACGGCAGTTGATACAGCCCTGACTCCCAGGGATTTTGACCCTTCTAACAACAGACAGGAACCATGACCATCACTCTTACCTCTCTGAACGTCCCGGACCAGGCTCCGGGCATCAAGATGGCCAACGAGATCGGCGAGCAGCCCCGGGTGCTTGCCGGACTCCTGGACTCGGACCGCCGCCAGTTCGTGGCGTTGGCGGACATCATCAAGAAGGCATCCCCACGCTTTGTCTTGCTCGCTGCCCGGGGCACAAGCGACCATGCGGCGTTATACGCGAAGTACCTCATTGAAATCAGCTTGGGCCTGCCTGTTGGCCTCGCGTCGCCGTCGACCCTTACTGCCTACGGCGCCAACCCCCAGCTGGAGGGCGTGCTGTGGTTGGCGGTTAGCCAGTCCGGCGGCTCGCCGGACCTGGTGGAGTCCACGGCAGCAGCGCGTCGTCTGGGCGCCCTGACTGTTGCAGTGACCAACTCGCTGGAATCTCCGCTTGCCGGCGCCGCGGAGCATCACCTGGATATCCGGGCGGGCAGCGAAACTGCCGTTGCTGCTACCAAGAGCTACACGGCGCAGCTTCTGGCCCTGTGGTTGTTGGTTGATGCGTGGCGTGGTGGGACGTCCAACGGCGCCGCGGGCCTTCCGGAGTGGGCCGCTTCCGTTCTTGCCGACGACACCGTACTGGAGGTCGCTGGTGGTTACCGCTTCGCCGACCGCATCATCACTACGGGTCGTGGCTATTCCTACCCCACGGCGAGGGAGGGTGCCTTGAAGCTCATGGAAACCTCCTACCTTCCTGCCCAGGCTTTCTCTGGCGCGGACCTCCTGCACGGGCCGTTCGCGATGATCGACTCCCAGCACCCGGTGATTGCCGTTGTTCCGGAGGGAATCGGAGGCACGGCCATGCGCCCTGTCCTGGAGAGGCTCGAAGACCGCGGTGCGCACGTGTGCGTGGTGGGCGATCCCTCTGCCGCCCTTCCAGGCAGCTTGGTTCTTCCTTTGCCTGCCGGGGTGCCGGAGGAGCTTTCTCCTATCCTGCAGATCCTGCCCCTCCAGCGACTGGCCCTGCAGTTGTCGGTGGAGCGCGGCAACGATCCCGATGCGCCGCGAGGCCTGCTGAAGGTCACTGAAACCTGGTAGGCGCCGGTGGGTGCGTGGCTGGATGTGCACGCCGCATCCAGCCACGAGGACCGATGATGCGTTCAGGTAACCGGAGTAGTCTGGACTCATGCCTCTCACGCGTGGTGGTCGGTAGCAATGGCGCGGGCCAGGCAGCGGTGGCTGCCAGCTCTCCTGATTCCCCTTGCATTGGCACTGGCGGCGCTTATTGGCTCCGTCCAGGCCGGCGCAAGTGTCTCCTTGCCGCCCAAAACGGCTGACGAGATCCTGGCGATGATAGCCCGCACCGAGGTGCGCGCTTTATCCGGCACTGTGGTGCAGACTGCGGAGTTGGGGCTGCCTGAAGTTCCCACGGCTGGCCCGGGAATCGTGCCCGGAGCTACGTCGGCATTCGAGTTGCTCACGGGCTCGCATACAGCACGGGTATACCTGGACGGGCCCTCCAAGGCCAGGCTGCAGATACTGGACCGGATGGCCGAACGTGACTTTGTGGTCAATGGCAGCGACGCCTGGTTCTACAACTCCGCGGACAACAACGCGACACACTTGAGCGTCCCTGTGCCCTCAAACACTGGGCAGAAGGACTCCCTTCGAAGTGAAACAACCCATGCGGGCATGCCCACTCCTGAGGCAATGGCCAGTCACTTCCTGTCAGCCATTGACTCCAGCACTGAAGTAACGGTGGGAGAAGCTTCCACTGTGGCGGGTCGCAGCGCGTACCGGCTGAGCCTCGTGCCGCGCAGCGACGGAACTTTGGTTGATTCCGTTTCGATCGAGGTCGACTCCGAGACCGGTTGGCCACTGGGAGTGGAGGTCCGCGCGAAGGGCCAGCCGGAGCCAGCCTACTCACTTGCCTATACGGACGTGAACTTCTCCGCACCTGACGCGGCCCTGTTTAACTTCACTCCTCCGGCCGGTGCAACTGTCACAGAGAAGCCGGTCCCCATCAAGCCATTGCCGCGCGCGATGGAAGGTCCTGCCGGCCCAGCCCCGGATGACTCTGCGCCGGCACCGGATGCTGTTGTTCCAACACCTCAGGGATCGTCCACTCCCATGCTCCCCCACCCCAGCCCTTCAGTGACCGGCAAAGGGTGGGACGCCGTGGTCGGCTTGCCCGCTGGAACGGCGCCTGCCGAACTCACATCCAACCCGCAACTCGCCCAGGCCCTGCAACCCGTAAGCGGAGGACGAGCGCTGACTACGTCTCTGGTGAGCGTCCTCATTCTCGACGACGGCCGCGTGTTTGCCGGGTTGGTGCCTTTGGACCGGCTGCAGTCAGCCGCGACGGCGCAATGAACGGCGCCCAATGATCGGCAACCTGTGACGGAAACCCGTGAAGATGCTCCCGGCTCCCTGCCGATTGACCTTGCCATAGAAACCCATGGCCTCGTGAAACGCTTTGGGCACCGTTCCGCGGTGGACGGCATTGACCTTGCGGTCCCCCGTGGCGCGGTTTACGGCTTCCTGGGGCCCAATGGTTCGGGAAAGACCACCACCATCCGGGTTTTGCTGGGCCTCGCTTCCTCGAACAGTGGTGAAATCCGGGTTCTGGGCAGGGAGATGCCCCAGCAGTTGGCTTCCGTGCTACCCGAGGTGGGTGCACTGGTGGAAGGGCCGGGCTTCTATCCGTTTCTTTCCGGAGCGGCCAATCTGCTGCGGCTGGATTCAGCGGACCGCCATGCATCCTCTGCCACCCGCCACCGCCGCGTCAATGAGGCGTTGGACCGCGTTGGGCTGGGTCACGCCGCCGGAAAGAAGGTACGTGCCTACTCATTGGGCATGAAACAGCGCCTCGGGCTGGCCAACGCCATGCTCCGGCCGCGCGAACTGCTTGTGCTCGACGAACCAACCAACGGGCTGGACCCCCAAGGCACCCGGGAGGTGCGCAGCTTGGTTCGGTCCCTTGCCGCTGGCGGGACCACCGTCTTCGTTTCCAGCCACCTCCTGGCCGAGGTGGAGCAAATGTGTACCCATGTGGGGGTGATGAGTGCCGGACGGCTGGTGGCCCAAGGACCGCTGGATGAACTGCGGTCTGCCGGGCAAGCGCACGTTCTGGTACGAACGCCCGACGGCGAACGTGCTGCCCGCGTCCTGGCCCGCCTGGGTCTGGTACCCGGCGAAGCGCCTGGCCACGGGGTGATCCAAGGAAACGGACTCGACGGCATTGAGCCTGAAGAGATCGTTGCAGCGTTGGTGGCCGACGGCGTCCGGGTCAGGGGCTTCTCTGTGGAGAACGCAACCCTGGAAGAGCGGTTCGTGTCCTTGACCGGAGAGGGGTTTGACGTTGTCGGCTGAAACTGGTGACACTCGGGAGGCTGCTGGTACGTCCGGAACAACTGGCGCCCGGAAAGACAGTGCCGTCCGTCCCGGGATGGGGTGGGCGTTGCTTGGCTCGGAATTATCCGTGCTGTTTCGTCGCCTCAGGACGTGGGCCATGCTGGTGGCCCTTGCCGCCGTTCCCATCCTGATTGCCCTTGCCGTCAAACTCTCGTCCCGGCCAGCGACACCTGGCCGCGGACCACTGTTCCTGGATCGCATCACCCAGAACGGCCTCTTCGTTGCTGTGACAGCCCTTGTGGTGTGTGTCCCGTTGTTCCTCCCCCTCACCATCGGGGTGGTGGCAGGGGACACCATCGCCGGAGAAGCCAACCTCGGCACCTTGCGCTACCTGCTCCTTGCACCATCGGGGCGTATCCGCCTGCTCCTGGTCAAGTACGCCGGGGCCGTCGCTTTCTGTTGTGCCGCCACGGCCACGGTCGCAGCCGCAGGTGCCTTGGCCGGCGTCGTGTTCTTCCCCATCGGTCCTGTCACGCTACTCTCCGGTGACACGATCGGGGTTGGCGAGTCAGTACTGCGTTCGCTGCTGATCGCTGCTTACATCACGGTCTCGCTCCTGGGCTTGTCCGCGATCGGGCTGCTCATTTCCACCTTCACGGACGTACCCGTGGGAGCTATGGCTGCCACAATCGTCCTTTCGGTGGTCTCGCAGGTGCTGGACAACCTGCCACAACTGGAATGGCTGCATCCTTGGCTGTTCAGCCACCACTGGCTGGGCTTCGCGGACCTCCTGCGGCAACCGGTCGCCTGGACATCCTTCGGCGAAAACGCGCTGCTCCAAGCCGGGTACATTGCCGTCTGTGGCGCGCTGGCCTACGGGAAGTTCACCACCAAAGACATCCTGTCCTAGCTTTGACGTAGGCTCTCTCCATGGCCAGATTCTTTGACGTCCACCCTGAAGATCCCCAACCACGCGCCATCGGCCAAGTGGTTAACATGCTGCAAAGCGGTGGGCTCATCGCCTACCCCACCGACTCCTGCTACGCCCTGGGCGCCCAGATCGGCAACAGGGAAGCCCTGGATCGCATCCGGACCATCCGGCAACTGGACGACAAACACCACTTCACGCTGGTCTGCAAGGATTTTGCCCAAATGGGGCAGTTCGTGATGATCGATAACGATGTATTCCGCAGCATCAAGGCCGTCACCCCCGGCAGCTACACGTTCATCCTTCCGGCCACCCGCGAGGTTCCCAAGCGCCTGCTCCACCCGAAAAAGAAGACCGTTGGGGTGCGCATTCCGGATCACAAAGTGGTCCAGGCGCTCCTGGCGGAGCTCGGTGAACCATTGCTGTCCAGCACGCTCCTTCTGCCTGACCAGGAGGAGCCGCTGACCCAGGGCTGGGAAATCAAGGAACGGCTGGACAACGAAGTGGACGCAGTGATCGATTCCGGCGATACCGGTTCAGAGCCAACCACAGTGATCGACTTCTCCAGCGGCACGGCAGAAGTGGTGCGCCGCGGAACCGGCGATCCTTCACGGTTCGAATAGGGGCCCATCCGTCCATCCCCCCGGGCGGATCAGCGGAACTGAAAGCGGCAGCTCGCGTTCAAAGCAACCTGGGCCAGTCCTGTCAGTTCCAAGGCGATGGCCGAGGGCTGTGTGGACAGGGGCAGCGGCGGGTAGGCCAATGAGATGGTGAGCTGACGGTTTCCATCAGCACTGCTGATCGAGATGGTGCCATAGCCAGGTACGTCACCTGAATGGCCGTAATAGAAGCCGTTGGTGCACGTGTCATTCCAGTGGTCCAGGCCCAATCCGTAATCGGCGAAAACCGATCCCTTCATCTCCACGAGGCTCTGCGGTAACAGCAGCTGCCCCTTGAGCAACGCTGCGTAGAAGGTGTTGATGTCCCCCACGCTGGCGATGACGCCCTCTGAAGCCGGGCCGCCTGGCTGCGCGGAACGCGTGACGTCCACGGTTTCACCCCGCACCACCGCATAACCGTGGACCAGGGCATCCGGAAGGGGGCTCTCGTCCAACACGATGGTTGAGTGCAAATCCAAGGGATCCAGGATGTCCATGCGCAGCACCGCGCCCAGTGGAGCGCCTCGGAGCCGCTCCACCAAAAAACCAAGCACTGCATAATCCGAAAGTCCACTGGCTAAGGGAGTGCCTGCGGTGTGGCCCAGCAATTGCCGGACCGTCACCGACTCTGGCTCCGGCGGAAGGAGGACGTCGATCCCCGGCAGGTACTTGGCGATCGAATCCTCAAGTGCCACCCGGCCTTCTTCCACCAGCTTCAACACGGAAACTGCAACCATGGTCCGTGTGAGTCCGCCCACCCGGATCGGATCATCCGCCTGCACAGGAGCACCTCCCCCGAGGCTCCTGACACCTGCCGCGTGCCTCCACACTTGTTGCCCGGCCCTGGCCTCTATCAGCACCGCCGGCGCACCGTTCTGGAGCATCTCCCGGCTAAAGAGTTCCAAGGTTGCCTGCAACTCACGAAAGGCGGGTGTTGGCGGTGGTGCGGGGGAGGTGCCTGTGAATGGCGGCACGGGCACCGTGGGAGGGGCCGGCGTCGAGCTTGTCACTGGCCCCGGCGGAAGCGGATTGGGCTGCGGTTCGCCCGTGCAGCCAGCGAGGAACAGGCCGCACACAAGCGTTGCGGTCACAATGCCCCCGCGTGAACCTCGATGCACACATGCTCCTGCGTTTACTCCTCCTGCTTACGCGCCCGGCTGGGCTGTACCCGCATGGGCTCCCCCGGCATCTTGGGAAATTCCGGTGGGAACGGCATCTCGCCCTGGCCGTTCTTGACGTCGCGCTCCCACCATTGCAGAAGGACGTCGATGTCTCCGGGCTTCTCATGCATAGTGGCCCACGGGTCGCCTGTCGTCTTCAGCCGGTCCGGAACAGTGGTGATGGTGTATTTAGCCGGGTCTGCATTCTCCAGCTCTTCCCACGCCAGCGGGCAGGATACCTGTGCATTCGGCACTGCGCGCGGGCTATAGGCACCGGCGATCGTCCGGTCCCGGTTGGCCTGGTTGAAGTCCACGAAGATCCTGGTCCCGCGTTCTTCTTTCCACCATGCAGTGGTGACCTTCTCGGGCATCCGCCGCTCCAACTCCCGGCCGGCGGCGATCACCGCGTGGCGCACTTCCAGGAATTCATGCTTGGGATGGATGGGCGCATACACATGCAGTCCCCGGTTGCCCGAGGTCTTGATGAAGGCCCTCAGCCCGGCTTCGTCCAACAACGCACGCAGTTCCTGCGCAGCCGGTATGGCGTCATCAAAGTCGGTTCCCGGCTGGGGATCGAGGTCGATACGCAGCTGGTCGGGATTGTCGGGATCGTTGGCACGGGAAGCCCACGGGTGGAAAACGACCGTGTTCATTTGCGCTGCCCACACCGCGGCGGCGGGCTCGTCGATCACCAACTGCGGATGGGTCCGGGCGCTCGGATACGTCACCATGACCGAGCGGACATAGTCCGGCGCACCCTTGGGAGGGTTCTTGGAGAAGAACATCTCGCCGTCGATGCTGCCCGAGTACCGCTGGAGGCTGACGGGCCGGTTGCCGTTGGCCGCCACAAAAGCGTCCCCCACGTCCACAAGATAGTTGGCCAGGTCCAGTTTCGTCAGCCCGGCCTCAGGCCACATGACGCGGCTTGGACTTGAAATCCGAACTTCGCGGGGGCCCTCGGGACCGGGCACGGAGACTGTTGCTGATTCGCTCGCCATGGCCACAAGCTACCCCGTCAAGGGCGTTCACGTCAGCATCCTGGGTTCCTTTTTTCGGACGGCGTGACGTTGCGCCTGACAGCTCCAGGCCAAACTGCACCATGATGGATACATGCCAAACACTGAAACCGCCCTGACCGTTGCCGTGGGAGACACCAAGGTGTCGGGAATCCATGTCCTTCCGGAGGAGTCGTTCGCGACCCTCGTAGTTGCCCATGGCGCCGGAGCGGGAAAGGAACACCCCTTCCTTCAGGGATTTGCCGAGGCGATGGCGGTGGACGGCGTCAGTACTCTGCGCTTCAATTTTCCGTACCGGGAAGCAGGACGACGTTTCCCCGACCGCCCGCCGGCAGCCATAGCCACGTGGCGCGCTGTCATGGAAAAGGCCGCAGAGCTTGCAGGCGATGAACCGTTGTGGGCAGGAGGAAAATCCTTTGGGGGTCGGATGGCATCCATGGCCGTGGCTGAGGGAATGCCCACGAGTGGCCTGGTGTACCTGGGATATCCCTTGCATGCCCCGGGTAAACCGGAGAAGCTCCGCGATGAACACCTCTACGGGATAACGGTGCCCATGCTCTTCCTCCAGGGCACCCGCGATACGTTCGCGACGCCGGAACTCCTGGAGTCTGTGGTTGCCAGAATTGGCCCGACGGCGACTCTCCAGTGGAGCCAGGACGCCGACCATTCGTTCGTGGTCAAGGGCCTCAAGCGAAGTGCCGCCGAGATAGGTGCCTCGCTTGCACCCGCGGTAGCGGGGTTCATGAGGGAAAACAGTTGAGGAACTACTTCGGCACTGGTTCGTGACGCAGATAGGATCGCCGGAAGCGGCCGGTACCCGCTGTCAGTGCCCGAAGTTCAACGGCGTAGCGCAGAAGTTCCTGGTCAGGTACTTCTGCCGTAATCTCAGTACCTTCGCCGTTGGCTGCCGTAGTTCCGGTCACGCGTCCCCTCCGGCCCGACAGATCGCTCATCACCGCCCCCACGTGTTCGTCCGGGACACTGACCACCACGGCGGACACGGGCTCCAGCAACTGGATCCTTGCCGTTGCGGCGGCTTCGCGAAGCGCCAACGCACCGGCCGCCTGGAAGGCTGCGTCCGAGGAATCCACGCTGTGGGTTTTTCCGCCCACCAAGGTGACTTTGATGTCCACCACGGGGAACCCGGCCGAAACGCCCTTGAGCATCTGGGAACGCACGCCCTTTTCCACGGAAGTGACGAACGTACCGGGTATAACACCGCCCACCGTCTTGTCAGCGAATTCAAACCCCTCCCCGCGGGCCAACGGCTCAACTTCGATGTCGCAGATGGCGAACTGTCCATGTCCACCTGATTGCTTGACATGCCGGCCGTGCCCGGCGGCCTTGCTGGCGAAGGTTTCCCGCAGCGGCGTGATGACCTCAACTGTTTGAAGCTTGACGCCCTGGTTGCGCAGCCTGTCCAAGATCACCTCAGCATGCGCCTCACCCATGCACCACAGAATCAACTGGTGCGTGTCCTGGTTGCGTTCCACCCGAAGCGTCGGATCTGCTGCGACTACCTTGCCAATGCTCTTGGCCAGCGCGTCCTCGTCGCTGCGGGAGACTCCTTCGATCGCTATCGGCATCAGCGGCTCCGGCATGTTCCAGGTTTCGATCAGCAGTGGGGCGTCCTTGTCCGAGACAGTGTCGCCGGTTTCCGCGTTTGCCAGCTTGCTGATGGCACAAATGTCACCGGCTATGCACTGCGAAACAGCCTTCAGGCTTGATCCGACGGGCGAGTATAGATGGGTTACGCGCTCATCGCTGTCGTGGTCCTCGTGGCCCCTGTCTGCCAATCCCCTGCCGCCGATGTGGATAGCTGAATCTTCACGGAGGGTCCCGGAAAAAACACGGACCAGGCAGACGCGGCCCAGAAACGGATCCACTGTCGTCCGCACCACCTCGGCAGCCAGGCGTCCTGCGGGGTCGCATTCCAGTGCTTTCAAGGACGAACCATCGAGTTTCATCACTGGGGGCGCGGTGCGTTCCAGGGGCGAAGGCAAAGCATCAATCATCAGTGACATGAGCTCGGGAAGCCCCAGGCCCGTCTCCGCCGAAGTAGCCATTACCGGGAAGAAGGAGCCCCTGGCCACGGCCGTCTCCAGGTCCTTGATGAGGTCCTGCAACGGCAACTCTTCACCGCCCAGGTAGCGGTCCATCAGGGTCTCGTCTTCGCTTTCGGCAATAATCCCTTCAATCAAAGGGCCGCGGGCTTCCTCCACGGCAGGATCATCGCTGCTCCCGTGGAGCACCCCAGCCAGTTCTCCCCCAGAGGGCAGGTACAGCGGGAGGACGGACTCGCCGAAGGCTTCCTGGCAACGCACGACGGCGGCACTGAAGTCCGCGCGGGGATGGTCCAGGCGGCTGACTACGACAGCCCGCGGCATGCGGATCTTCTCGCACTCACCCCACAAGGCGATGGTGGCGCCGTCGATGCCGTCCACAGCGGAGACGACAAAGAGGGCCGCGTCAGCGGCCCTCAATCCTGCCCGTAATTCCCCCGTGAAATCCGTGTATCCCGGAGTGTCGATCAGATTTACCTTTACCTCGCCTACCAGAATCGGGGCCACCGACAAGGTGACGGACCTTTGCTGATGGATGGCTGAGGGGTCTGAATCGCTGACGGTGGTTCCCTCGGTAATCGAGCCCATCCTGGTGATGGCCCCTGTCGCAGCCAAGAGCGCTTCTACCAGCATCGACTTCCCTGCACCTGAATGCCCCACGAGGGCCACGTTGCGGATCTTGGCGGGATCACTTGCCGCCAGAGCCGTGCCGTTCTCGCTTCGCCGGGACTCGGGTGTGCCGGGTCCGGCCGTCTTAGCCGTCTCCCGTGTGCCCTTCGCGGACATGAGCACCTCCTGGTGTCGTATCCAAGCTCGGAGTTCGAACGCGCCGAAAGGTTCGAACGTGTAAGAGGATTGGACACCCTGAGGCGACCACAGGGCAAGACCCAGCCGAGGACGAAGAGCCGGCGGCGAAGCCGCCAACGGGTCCTAGGCCGGGACCATCCCCCATAATAACCATGCTGACGTGACTGTGCTTCCTGTGATGACCACGGAGAATCCTGTCAGCCACAGGAATGATGGGACACCCGTGGTGCGGCCAAGGATGTAGGCGTCCGATGCTCCGAGCCGGTCCCGGCGCCGTGTATGGACGCCGGCGAGCTTGAAAAGGTCGCGCACGGCACCCACTGACAGGGCGATACCCAGGGCCAGCACAGCGTAGTTGATGATTGTGGGCGATCCGAAGACGACCAAAACCTGGGCGATAGCTGCGCTGACCACGGCCACGAGGATCCCTGTCAGGTTGCGCAGGAAAATCAGGGAGACCAGCAGGATGAGGGCGCCTACAGACATCGCGGCCCCTGATCGGCCGGCAGCGAACGCAGCAATCAAGGCAAGTCCCACGACTGCGGGCGCAGGATATCCCCAAAACCCTGACCAGGCCGCACCAAAAGGGCTTCGGCCGCTGCTGACGAGGCGGCCCGAATGATCCAGTCCAATGCGAAGGCTGTGGACAAACCGCCCCGTCATGAGGGCGGCATAGGCGTGGCCAAGCTCATGGACGAACGTCACGTAGAGACCGAACCATCTCCACGTGACTCGAGGGATGCTCAAGATGGTTGCTGCTGCGAGAATCACCAACAACGCAGGTAGTGGCACGGCAGTAGTGTGAACGTCGGTGAAGCCACGGACCACAGCCGCCCACCAGGCTTGTACAGGATTCACAGCAGCGTTCCCAGCACCGTTCACAGCACCCCGGATTTGAGGCGCGAACGGAGTCCGGCTATCAGGATCTCCAAACCGAAATCGAAGGCTGCTTCACCACGCTGATCCGGCGGACCCGCGTGCGTTAACGCCTGGGTAAGGGCCGGGTAGCCGTGAACCGGAGGTGCCCACACGACGTCGGGAGCCGCCAGGTCCAAGGCAAATCCCAAGGCAAAACTGTCGATCGTGGAGATCGCCGAAACCACATCCTGCCCCTGGAAACCGGCATTTTCCAGGGCAACCGCCAAATTCTCGTAGAGAGCCAGTACCTGATCGTTCTGCACCGTTTGCAACACCAGCAGGGGCGCCAGTCGGGGGTGCCGGTCGAACGCGTCGCGGTAGGCGCGGACGATGACCCTGATGGCATCCTCCCAGTCCTGCCCTTCATGGAGCGTGTACGGGTTCTCGGCGATGATCCGTCCGCGCATCAGTTCCAGTATTTCTTCCCGGCCGCTGACATGGTTGTAAATGGACGATTGACTGACGCCGATCCTCTTGGCCAGTTTGGGCAGGCTGAAGTCCCCGGCCTCGTCAACCAGCTCCAAGGCAGCCGTGACGAGCGCGTCGATGGATATCAGCGGAACCAGCGGGCGTGGCATTGGGTTCTCCAATCAATGTGTTGTTACGACTCTAGCCAGAAGTTTGGGCAAAGGTATTGTGCGCCCAGTCACAAGGCCCTACGATAAACGAAAGCCTTTCGCTTATTGACCGGCTCCCCATCAAATCTCCCCGCATCGGACCTCCGAGGACACCATGTCTGAAATCGAAACCCGCCCTCCCGCAGCGGATGCTGCAAACGGGCTCAAAAAGAATGCCATCGGCACCGGCGGCATTGCCTTCCTGGTGATCTCCGCAGCAGCCCCCTTGACCGTAATGGCCGGCGTGGCACCTGTGGCCATTGGCATCGGGGGCATTGGCGCCCCCATGGGCTACGTCATCGCCGGCGCCGTTCTCTTGATCTTCGCTGTGGCTTTCATGGCCATGACCAAGCACGTCAAAGCAGCCGGTGGCTTCTACACCTACATCACACTTGCCATGGGAAAAACGGTGGGGCTGGCTTCCGCCATTCTCGCCATCATTTCCTATAACTGCCTGCAGATCGGCGTTTACGGACTCTTCGCAGTCCAGACCCAAGCCATGCTCCGGACACTCTTTGGCTTGGACGTCCCATGGCCCGCAGTAGCACTGGTGGCCGTCGCCGCCGTCTGGTTCCTTGGCTATCGGGGCATCGACGTTGGGGCCAAGGTCCTGGGTGTCCTGCTCATTGCCGAGACCGCCATTCTTGCCGTCATGGGTGCCGGCATTCTGGCGAACGGCGGCGCACAGGGCATCAGCGTTGCCTCCTTCTCCCCCGAACATGCCTTCACGCCGGGCGTCCTGGCCATCCTTGCCATCTGCTTCGCCGCTTTCATGGGGTTTGAATCCACCGTGCTCTACCGCCGTGAGGCCCGCAACCCGGACAAGTCCGTGCCCAGGGCAACCTACATTGCTGTCGGATTCATGTCCGTGTTCTACGCGTTCATCGTGTGGACGGTCATCCAGGCGTATGGCGATGGTGACGTGATGGCCGCCGCCGGTGAGTTGGCCGATGGCATGTTCTTCGCCACGATCAACCACTACGTGGGTCCCTGGGCAGAGGTTGTCATGTACGTGCTGATCGTGACCAGCGTCTATGCCTCCCAGCTTGCATTCCACAATGCCATCAACCGCTACGTTTACATGCTCGCCAAAGACGGCGTCCTCCCCGCATTCCTCGCCAGGACCCATCCGAAGTACAAGTCCCCGCACCGCGCCGGGCAGATCCAGACAGCCCTCGCCGCCGTCGTCATCATCATTTGCGCCATCGCCGGCGCCGACCCCTACAGGCAGCTGCTGATCTGGGTGAACACCCCCGGCATCTTCGGCATCGTCGCCTTGCAGGGCCTGGTGTCCGTGGCAGCTTTCATCTACCTTCGGCGCAACCCTGAGGCCGTGACCAACCGACTGCTCATTCCCTTGAGCATCGCTTCAGCCATCCTGCTCTTTGGCGTGGTGGCCCTGATCGCCATCAACATCGAACTCCTGACCTTCGCCGATGCCCTCACCAACACCATCCTCCTCTTGGTGACGCCCCTTGTTTTCCTGGCAGGCCTGCTGACAGCCCGCCGATTACGCAGGGCCCGTCCCGACATCTTCGCCCGGATTGGAAGCTTCGAAACCCATGACTCCTGACCTCATCGTCCTTGCCGACACCATCCACACGCTCGACGACAAGCCGGATAACGGTTCCCGATCAGCCATCCAGGCCGTTGCCGTCAGCGACGGGTTGATTGCCGCCGTTGGAACGCGGGAGGACGCCCAGCAGTGGCGAAAGCCCGGCACGCGGGTAGTGGATCTTGGCGGCGCAACACTCACGCCAGGCCTGGTGGATTGCCACATCCATCCCGTGTTTGGCCTGGACCTGACCATTGGCTGCGATCTGTCCGGCGCGTCCACATTGGCTGAACTACGCGCGCTGCTGCGTGCAGAGTCAGCAAATCCCGCATCGGGAAACGACGGCGGCTGGTTGCGTGCCTGGGGTCTGAATCCGAACGCGTTTGGCCCAGTACCCCTGCACCGGAGTGTGATCGACGAAGTCTCCGGAGACCGGCCGGCGATGATCCGTTTGTTCGACGGCCATTCAGCGCTGGCAAACAGCCGGGCACTGGAATTGGCCGGGATAGGCGGCCGCGTCGAATTTGACCAGTCCGCTGAGGTGGTCTGCGACGCCGACGGCGTGCCTACCGGGATGCTCCTGGAAGCTGCGGCCATTGAACTGGTGCAGCGTCACATTCCCAAGGAATCGTTCGAGGAACGCAAGACCCGCCTGGGTAACCTGCTCCGGGACTTCGCCCGGTCTGGGCTGACCGGCGGGCACGTCATGGACCATGACGAGGAGTCGACGGCTCTATTTCAGGCTTTGGAAGCCGACGGCGAGCTGCCCCTGCGGTTGCGGAGTGCGCCGTGGTGCATGCCGGGCACTGGCGTGGCCGAGTGGAAGGAACTTGCCCGAACTGTAGGCACCGGCGGACGCCGCTGGTCGATCGAGGCCATCAAACTGTTCGTTGATGGAACCGTGGACAACGGGACCGCGTGGCTTTACGAGCCGGATCTGTACGGCCAATCCACTGCGCCATTCTGGCCCCGGCCGGAAGAATACACAGCTGCGGTTCGCTACTTTGCCTCCCGTGGCATCCCGACGGCGACCCACGCCATTGGCGATGCGGGCGTGGAACACGTCCTGGACGCCTTGGAGTCGCTCCGCGGAGTTGTGACCTCGGACGTACTCCGCCAGACGGTTCACAGGATTGAACACATCGAAACGGTGCCGGACCAGCTGGTGGAACGCTTCCAGCACGCCGCAGTGGTGGCGAGTATGCAGCCGACACACTGCACGCATTATTCCGTGGCAGACCAAAGTGACAATTGGTCTAGCAGGCTTGGCAAGGTCCGAGCCGACCGGGCATGGCGTTGCAGGGACCTCCGCGAGGCTGGAGTTACGGTGGGCATCGGATCCGACTGGCCGATTGCTCCGTACGAACCCTTGCCAATCATTGCAGACGCCCAATTGCGGCGCCGTTCCGGACATCCGGAGCAGGAACCCATCGCACCAGCCCAGGCACTCACCGCGCTCCAAGCGCTTGAGGGCTACACCTCACATGCGGCACGGGCTGCAGGACTGTGGGACGTTTCGGGCTCGATCACGGTGGGCAAGCGCGCCGATTTCACCGCGTTCGAGCGCGATCCACTGACTACGGCCCCGGATGACTTGGCCGCCAGCAGCGTTGTAGGTACTTTCGTGGACGGCGAGATCCAGTTCATGTTGGAAAGGCTTGCCTAGCATTCTTTGATCGGCTGGCTACATGCGGTTCTTGGTTTTGGACGTAGCCAGTGCCGTCCACGGATCTTCGGGCCAGGGATGCTTGGGGTAGCGCCCACGCATCTCTGCCCGAACCTGGGAGTAGGGCCCGGACCAAAACGACGTGAGATCAGCTGTCACCGCCAACGGCCTGCCGGCGGGAGACAAAAGGTGGAAAAGCACCGGTACCCTTCCCTCAATAAGGCGAGGCGTGCGGTCCCAGCCGAAACATTCCTGTAGCTTGACCGCTACAACCGGGCTCCCGCCGTCGTGCTCCATATTCTTTCGATCCCGGCCCTCGGAGCCATCAGAGACCTCTGGGTACTCGATTCGCACCTGCGAGCCACTGGGCACCTGAAGGCGCTCAGGCACCAGGCTGTCCAAGGCGGAAGCCTCGGGCCAAGGGAGCAGGCGCCTAAGTGGATCGATGAGGTCTATGGTGGTGGCCGGGGTGCCGGTGGCCATGGATTCGAGCTCTGGGGCAAGCCAGTCATCCAATCTGGCCAACAGCGCGGATTCGTTGACATCCGGCCACGGATCGCCGAGCTCGCGATACAACAACGCCAGACGCCGGCGCAGCCCATCTGCCGCGGCGGACCACCCGATCATGGAGAGTCCGGCCTTTTCCAGCGCAATCGCAACAGCATGCCGGCCCTGCTCGGCACTGGGGCGCACGGGCGTCGAGGACAGTACCAGCGCTCCCAACCTCCGCTCAAGCCTGGCGGTCACCCGCCCTTGGGCGAAACGTGCTGTTACGTCCTCCACTAACAGCTCCGGCGCCGCAGCCGCCGCCAGCTCGGCGGACAGGGGCGCAGCCGATCGGATCACGGCGCCAGTGCCCGCGGCATCCCTGCCTTGGGCGCGTGAAACCTCCGCCACGGCCAACCAGTCATGGCCGGCCAGGGCGCTACCTGCGGGCAGGCCAGCCCTCGTGCCCGATGTCAGCAGATACGTTGGCGTCCCTTGGCCGGGCACCCGCCTGGCAATACGGTCCGGGAAGGCCAACGCGACCACGAACCCCGGAGCCTCCCTCGCTGAAACGTCCAGTGCCCGTTGTGAATCGATTCTTTGTCGATCAACGGTGTTGGAGGTCTCCTGACGCGCCAGCGATTCCATCCGTTTGACGTCCTCGGCGAATCGTCGGGCTGCCGGGTGTGATCCGGATCGAACTGCCGCCAGGAGTTTTGTGAGATCGGCGCCAGGCGCGCGTTGATCACCGGCTACCAATGCCACTGTTTCAGCGGCAAGGCGACGGCCAACCATCGTAGAACCGTCCAGTAGCGCGCGGGCGAGCCGAGGGTCTGCCGGGACCTTCGCGAGCGTCCTGCCCAAGTCCGTGACAGTTCCCTCCACTGTCACCGCACCGAGTTCCCGAAGGACCTCGACGGCGTCATCCATAGCGGCGCGCGGTGGTGCGTCGGGCAGTGCAAGCCCACGGCCCCCGGGGGCTCCCCAGCAAGCGAGCACGAGACCGGCGCTGGTGAGGTCGGCCACCGAAATCTCGGGGGTTTGGTGCGCTGGCGCGGCGGCGAAGGCCTGCTGGTCGTAGCACCGAACCACCCTGCCCGGTCCTTGGCGCGCTGCGCGGCCGGCCCGCTGCTCGGCCGAAGCCTTTGAGCAGGACACCGTCACCAGTCCGGACATGCCTCTGCCCGCGTCACGACGCGGTTCACGGGACAGGCCGGAATCTATAACGAGCCGGACGCCCGGCACCGTCAGTGACGACTCGGCCAACGCCGTAGACACGATGATTCGAGGAGGGTCACCGGGTTCCCGGCCTGAAACCGCCCGGTCCTGAGCGTCCGGGCCGATCTGGCCGTGCAGCTCAAGTATCTCAACACCGGCCTGGACCCGCCCGCGGAGCCGGCTGGCGACGTCGGACACTTCACGGACGCCTGGGAGGAAGACCAACGCGTCAACGTCGGGGTTTACCATGAGCGCTTCCTCGTGGGCAGCCACCGTTGTTTCGGCAACATGGTTCAGGAAGCTGTATGCCACGCCGCGATCGTTCAAGCGCTGATCCGCGGCCGGAACCCACTGGACTTCCAGGGCGTGCAGCGCGGAAGGACAGTCGACGACGGGAGCTGGCGCGCCGCCGTCGGCGCTTCGTCCCAGCAGAGCGGCGAAACGTGCGGCATCAAGAGTTGCCGACATGGCCACGAGGGTGAGGTCGCCGCGGAGTTCCCGGACTTCCGCGAGCATGCCAACGAGCAGGTCAGTTTCGAGGCCACGCTCGTGGACCTCATCCAGGATCACTGCTTGCGTACCCTCAAGTCCGGGATCAACCAGGAGGCGCCGCAAGAGAATACCCGGAGTGACGAACTCCACCACAGTGTCCGAACCCGACTTGCTCTCGCCGCGGACTGTATAACCCACCCGGCTGCCCAGACGGCTGCCGTCGAGTGAGGCAAGGCGGCGGGCGGCTGAACGCGCGGCCACCCTGCGCGGCTGGGTGACGACGACGCGGGGCTGGCCCAGGCGCCTCTCCCCCACAAGGTTGGCCAGCAGCGGAGGAACCAAGGTGGTCTTTCCCGTCCCGGGCGGTGCCTGGACGACCACCGTTCCGCCGTCGCCCTGGCTCTTGAGGGCGGCGGTGAGCTTTCCCAAGGAATCAGCGAAGACCAGTCCTGCGCCGATGGTGTCCAGTCTGAAAGTCACCACACTATTGTCCCTGCTTGGTGGCACTAAAAGGTCCACGCCCCTCGATCAACCTGAAGGCTGCGAGGAGACGTGGCCCCATCAGTGGTCTTGCTATTCGGCCGGCGTGCTAGCCGATGGTGGACGTGTCAATGACAAAGCGATAACGCACATCGGAGGCGAGCACGCGCTCATAGGCCTCATTGATCTTGCTGGCCGGGATGACCTCGATCTCGGCACCGAGCCCGTGCTCTGCGCAGAAGTCCAGCATCTCCTGGGTTTCGCGGATTCCGCCGATCATGGAGCCGGCGAACCTGCGGCGCCCACCGATGAGCGCGAAAGCATTCACCGGCAGCGGCTCGGCCGGCGCGCCAACGTTCACCAGCGTGCCGTCAAGGCTCAGCAGTTGCAGGTAGGCGCTGATGTCGATGGACGCGCTGACGGTGTTGATGATGAGGTCAAATGTGCCCGCCAGTTGCTCGAACGTGGCAGGATCACTGGTGGCGTAGTAGTGGTCAGCGCCCAGTTTGAGGCCGTCTTCCATCTTCTTCAGGGACTGCGAGAGGACAGTCACCTCGGCACCCATGGCGTGGGCAATCTTGACACCCATGTGGCCCAAGCCGCCCAAGCCCACGATCGCGACCTTCTTGCCAGGACCGGCCTCCCAGTGATGCAGAGGGGAGAAGGTCGTGATGCCTGCGCACAGCAGCGGTGCAGCGACGTCGAGATCCAGCGCTTCGGGGATGGTGACCACAAAGTCCTCGTTCACCACCACGCTGCTCGAGTATCCGCCCTGGGTGACGGTGCCGTCACGGTCAATTGCGCCGTAGGTGCCCACGTTGCCGTTGAGGCAGTACTGTTCCTCGCCCGCCAAGCAGTTCCTGCACTCCTTGCACGAGTTGACCATGCAGCCAACACCAACCCGGTCGCCCACTTTGTGCTTGGTGACGTTCTGGCCAACTTCGGTAACGATGCCGGCAATCTCGTGGCCAGGGACAAGCGGGTACTGCTGGGGACCCCAATCGCCGCGCACCGTGTGGATGTCCGAGTGACAGATACCAGCGAACTTGATGTCAATGTGGATGTCGTGAGGTCCAACCTCGCGACGTTCGATGGTGGTCAGGGTGAGGTCGCCCGTGGCCGAAGGTGAAGCATAAGCGTTAGCGGAAGGCATGTTTCTCCTGCGTGATGAAGATTAGTGGATGCTTCCATCTAACCCCCTTTTCCGAAATGCAAGGAGTTACTGCTGTTAGGGGTAATGACAGGGACTCCCTTGGAAGGCCAAAAGCCATACCGTTGGAACACATGCGGACCGCGGCCGGCGTCGCCCCTATGACCGTGGACTCGCTGGCCTCGTAGGTAAGTTGTCCAGGCGCAGCGAAGACTTCCGTGTTCGCTGGGCGGCGCACAACGTCCGGCAGCATTACATCGGCAAGAAGTAGTTCCCGCGTCCGATCGTCGGGGACCGCCTGAAACCCGCCACGACCTCCGCACGACGAACCGCAACCAATTCCACCAAGAAAAAGGAACCATGGACATTACCCCGAAGACCACCAGCACCAAGGGGCCATCAGGGCTCTTCACCGGCGACGTCTACTTCGACGTCATCGCCAAGGGAGACGCGCCCTCCCGACTTCGAGTGAACATCGTCCGCTTCGCTCCGTGCGCTAGAACGGCCTGGCACACCCACGCGGCTGGTCAGACGCTCCACGTGACGGACGGTGTAGGCCTGGTCCAGGCGCGCGGAGCAGAGGTGAAGGTGGTCCGCCAAGGTGACACCATCTACACGCCGCCGGGCGAATGGCACTGGCACGGTGCTGCTCCGGAGCATTTCATGAGCCACCTTGCCATGTGGGAAACCACCGGAGCCGCAGACGGGTCCGAAACAACGTGGGGCGAGCTAGTGACAGATGAGGAGTATGCCTATCCGGGCTGAGGGCTTTTATCGGGCTTCCTAATAATGTCAGACCCTGCTGAGAGGGTTTATTCATGGGAAGCATTGGGGAGATTCTGACGCGGCGGGCAGCAGTGACTGGCGCCTCGCTGCGCCCCCGACGCGTTCCCCTCGGAAGCCACGCCGGTGCTGCCCACGGGCAGGACGGCTTTGAAAGCCCGACGGCGGCAGTCACCGGTTCGGACAGCCCACGGGCCATGGCGCTGCTTCGCGGCATCAAACCACTGCCCGTCCCCGAACCCGATGACGCGGACCGTGACGATTCCCCTGGGCACGGCGTTTCCCACGGGCTTGAGGACGCGCGGGGAATTGAGGATGCACGGGGAATTGATGGTTCTCTGGGAATTGAGGGTGCGCTGGCTGACAGTGTTGAGGCGTTGGAAAGCCTGCGTTCCTTCACCGTGGCTGGTGCCCTGTCGTTCGGGTTTGCCGAAGCCGCGGGGTTCGCCGGGCGGGTGGAGGAGATCTCCCGCACCGTGGAATACCTGCAGGTCATCGCGGCGCACGCCGTGGAACGGACCCGTACCCAAGCCCAGCAGGCACGGCCCTCCTCCGCGGCGGGCACGGGATGGCAGACCGGCTGGACCGACCCCGCAACCACAGACCCCGGAACCACAGACCATGCCGTCCCGGCCCCCACGACAGGACCAAACCCGGCCACCGCCACCGTCACGGCTGCAGGGTCTGCTGCTGTCGGTGGATCCGCTGCTGCTGCTGGATCCGCTACTGCTGCAGGTTTCGCCACCGCCACGGGTTTCGATGCTGTCGCTGGATCCGCTACTGCTGCTGCCGGGTCTGCTAGTGCTGGGTTCGGTGGTGTTGCTGCGGCGGACGCTGCCGCGGTGGCCGATGATGGCTACCGGGACGCCGCGCAGTTCCTGCGCGCGCGCCTGCGGATCGGCATCAGCGAAGCCCGGCGCCGGCTCGCCCTGGCCTCCGAGGTCCTCCCCCGGACCGGAATCGC
>NZ_JBHZPI010000026.1:0-90590 GCF_042788025.1 Paenarthrobacter sp. YIM B13468
GGTGGGTTTCCCGTTACTTTTGCCGTATTTGTCAGCAGGCCGGTAGTGACGTCGGTTTGGGTGACCACATACGTGGCGGTGGCTGTCACGGACTGGCCCGGCAAAAGGATGCCGGGAAGGCCGGGCCAGCTGTACGAGAGCGCCGACATGGTGCCGCTGCCGGAGAACTGCGTCTCGGTGATGGCCACGCCGGACAAGGTCACGTTTCCCGTGTTCTTCGCCACGAACGTGTACGTGGCCGTTTCACCGGCGACTAGGGTGGTCTTGTCCACCGTCTTTACCAGCGTGATGGCCGGAGCAGCCGGTGGAGCAACAGTGAAAAGGTAATCTTCCACTTCGCCCGAGTCCGATGCACCCACGGGCGACTGGATCTGGGTCGCGGTGTAACCGATCCGGAACCGGGAGTAAGTTGTCCCTGCAGTTATCCCGGCGGGCAGGCTGGCCCACATGAGGGTGGCCGTTGTGGCTCCGGCCGCAAATGTTGAGCAAGCGCGTTCGGCCGGGTTGTCGAAGATTCCGTCCTTATCGACGTCAATCCATCCGCAAACTGTCCCTGCCTTACTGGCCCCGTTGATGGAAACGTTCGTCGAATAGCTTGTTGCGCCCGCGTTGAGGGGGGTGAGCAGTACTCCATCGTCCAATAGGTCAAGAGCGGCCGTTGGGCTGGCATTAGGTGAGGCAGTGCCATTTGCCACCGTGGCGTTGTCCTCGGTTACGTTCGGGCCGAGGGTGACATCTGAGAGTACAGACCGGGCTGCGTTGCTTTGATCGTACGAGGCCGGCGGATCCCCGAAGTCCTGCGGCACGGTCATGGTGATGACATAGTTGTCCTGGTTGTGCAACGGTTCTTGGATATCGTTGATGGTGTACGGTGGCAGCGAGTTGGTGGTCTGCACGAAGACTGCACTGATGTCGAAGGTCAGCGTAGTGACGATGCCGTTGATCCGCACTGAACCACAGCCAGCCGTTGTCTGCGCATCTACCGGATCCGGAGAATCGTTCTGGACGTTCGTTGTGCAAGACGTTCCGGCGTTGGGATTGCTGGTGGTGATGGCGTTACCTGACACAGCCAAGTTGTTGCCGGAAAGTTTGGTCATGCTCAACCCCGCGGTTGCAAGGTTGAGCACCGCGTGCACCTGGGACTGTGCGTCTACAGGGGATTTCTTGTCCGCGGAATGGTAGACAAACCCTCCAAGCCCGGAGATATTGAGAACCGGGTTCCGGACGGGCTGGCTGAAAGCAATGCTGACAGTGCCCAGCCCGGAGCACGGGCCGGTAGCGGCGCAGTTGTTGGTCGCATGGGTGGCGAATTCAACACCTGTGGCCGATCCGGCTATGGCCGGAGTGTAGTCGCCGACAGCTAGGCCGCGGCTGTCCATGGTGGTCCCGCCTACCATGTATGTCAGCCCGGACCGGTCATAGGTGGTCACCAGCCCGGAACCAGGCATTGTGAGGGTAGCGGTGGTGTTGGATACGCTTGCGCCTGCGGTTGCCACTTGATAGGCCTGAGCTGGGGATCCAAAGCCTAGCGCACCGACCGACAGCGTCCCAAGGAGCACCATCAACGCAACCCAAAAGGCCCCCGCTTTCCTAAGTGGATACTTCAAGGAGCTTCCTTCCACGAACACAGAGAGATCGGCCGACCGCAGGCCGACGCGCAAACATTGGGACAAGCAGAGGCCCGTCCAATCCGCGCTCTGCAGGGAAGACCTCCACACATCAAGTAGGGAAGGTCCAAGGATCGTGTTGCGAAAATCAAAAGATTCTTGAGAGCCGGCTCTCAGCTGGTTCCGGTAGGGCTTCGAGAAGTTGGTTGCAGGCAGTCGTTAGTAGCTGGTTTTGCCTCCATCTACTGGAAGGTCCACGTTTAAGCCCATAAGTGATTAGTGCACGCTCCTGGCAGATCGTGTCGCGAAAATTCCGAGAAATTGCCCCTGTAGTCCTAAGGACCCTGCGATTCAAGTCATCCCCGAATTTGCTGTCACACTGGGCCTATGGGGAGCGATTTTGATACGGGTTCCAGCGGCGGAACCATCACCGCTGGACCAATCAGCGATCAGGAAATCATTGGGGCGGTCCGGGGAGGCGACACCGACGCCTTTGACGCGTTGTACCGACGGCATCTAGCTGCTGCGCAATACGTTGCGCGGGCGAATACTGATAACCCGAGTGACGCCGACGACATCGTTGCCGAGGCATTCGCATCAGTGTTCCAAGCACTTAGCAGCGGCAAGGGACCACGGGAGTTCTTTCGCGCCTACCTGCTGACAGTCGTGCAGCGAACAGCGCATGCGCGGAACCGAAAAGCAAGACTCACCCAGTCTGCTCCTGACGAGGCCATCCTGGATACCGCCGTCGTCGACGCCGACCCCGTCTTGAGGGAATTCGAATCCTCGGCCGTGGCGGCCGCGTTCAATTCCCTTCCCGAGCGCTGGCAAGCGGTGCTCTGGCATGTGGACATTGAGGGCATGAAGCCGGCTGCTGCTGCGCCGTTCATAGGTATCAGCCCCAATGGAGTGTCATCTTTGCTCATCCGGGCACGGGAGGGACTCCGTCAGGCGTATTTGCAAAACCACGTGGTGCTGGCTCCTGGCGATGAGTGTTCGGAGTATTCCGGCCAGCTGGGTAAATATGCGCGGAATGCGCTGAAACGGACCTCACGCGAAAAGATCAGCGCGCATCTGGAGACGTGCTCAAAATGCACTGCACTGCTGTTTGAACTCAACCACATCCAAGGTGCCATGAGGGCCGCTCTCTTCCCTTTGGTGACCGGCATCGTGTTGACCCCTGGCGCAGCTGCGGGACTGCTTTCAGCATCGAACCCGTCCGGCCACGCCGGGCAAGATCCTGCGATCGTCCGATCCGCCGGCAACGTGTGGAAGGTTGCTGCTGCTGCGACTGTTGCTGCAGGCGTGGCGATTTTTGGACTGGTCACCTGGTTCGGGCAGCCCGGTGCCGAGGTCAGTAAGGCCGGCGATGCTCCGTCTTCGGCCTCACCCTCGACGTCCAGTGCCGTGCCGGACGTGCCCGCCGTCTCCTCCCCAGCTCCGACTGCGGCGCAGTTGCAGCAACCTTTTGCACCGGTAGAGGTTCGGCCCCATCCTGTATCCGAGGAAATTGACAGGCAGCGGGCAGCCGTTGTCACGAACTCCGGGACGGTATCCTCAACCACCGAGGCCATGCCTTCAACGGCTGCCCCGTTACAGATGGTCGACGCTGTTTTTGGCATGGAAGCTGGCAGCGGGCTACTCGAGCGCGATATCAGTGTGGGCTTTTCACTGCTTGGAGGCCCGGTATCAAGCTCCGGTGAAACAATCTTCAGCCTGCCGGAGAATGCCACGTTCATCCCCGGAAAATTCTCGGCACCGTCCGGATGGTCGTGCTCGGATCCCGCTGAGGACGGTCGGTTGATCCGGTGCAGCACGGCATCCTTCGAGCCAGCCAGCCTGGCATTCAAGCTGGGCGTTTCCCTTCGCAATCCTGAAGTAGGCAGCACACTGAACTATCAGTTCGGCGGCCAGCATGTCGTTAGCAAGTCCTTCGCCAACAGTTTTCACTAGCGCGAGCCGCTGGCCATTCGCACGCCGGTCCGAGCGCCGAGCCTGCTCGGAAAGAGCCTGAATCTTTTTCCGTTTTCTCCGTCACGATTCGGCTTTAGCCAACACTAAGAGGCTGACAATATCTGTGCGCATCGGCTTCCTTGGAAGCGGAAGCACCAAGCGCAACTGCCTGGGACTTGAGTCAGGGGCGCTTGGGGACGATGGAAAGATAAGCAACAGCCGTGAAGAATTCTCTCCTGGCCAGAACTTTCGTGATACTTCTGTCCACCCTTACCGCTGCCTCGGCGCTGGGCGGCCTTCAGCTTTCTCCTGCGCAGGCGACAACGCCGTCAATGCCACCTACGCCTTCAACATCCTGGACGCCCGACGCTACCCAGCCTGGCACTGTGGTGTTCTCGGAGAATTTCGAGCACGGCAGCCCCAACTCCGCCCTTGGCGCGCAGTCTTACTCCGCTCCCGGGTCAAAGCAATACGTTGGCAAGGGTGGTCAGACGTACACAGGTTCTTCAGGTTGGGTCGACGCCGCCAGGTGCAATGGCGTCATCCTGAGCTACCGGAATTCGAATACCCCCACATGGGCGCAGTCCGGAACTGCGGCCGAAGGCAAAAACAACAGGTGTGCCGAGGTCGCGGGTATTCGCAGCTATCAGTACATGCGCATGTTGGCCTTGGGCATGGGTCAGCAGTTCACTCCAGGATCCCCCAGCACGAATCACGTGAACAGCTCCTACACTGAATGCCCTTCCACCACTTCCAGCGGATCGGGGTGTGATTTCATTCCTTCAGGGCCCACTGACGGAGTGATGTTCAAGACGGCAAAACCGATCCCCGTGACTGCAGGCCACTACTACACCTTCGGCGTCAACACGGCGTACATGAATTGCGGCGTGGCCTCGGGCGATCCGTCCTATCAGTTCGCAACGGTTGACAGTGCCGGGGCGGTCACTCGCATCGGGAACCCACTCAACGGGTGCCAAACCTCGGACGACCCCAACGTGGACTCATTCCAGCAACAAGTCACCAGCGACGTCGGCGGAACCCCGGGAACCGTCACCAGGACCGTCAACATCAACTCGATGACGTCAAACACGGCAATCCAAGCCACCGGCAATTCCTTGGGCTTGGAAATGTGGAACAACAACGGCGCAACCAACGGGAACGATGGCGCCTTTGACGACGTGCGCCTGGTTGACGTCACTCCAGGATTGAGGCAATCCTTCACGCCCGCGGTGGTGGGCCCCGGCGGGATTTCCACCCTCACCCTCACTGTCACTAATACCAGTGAGCTCAACGCGAAGCATGACTGGTCCATCAACCAGGTGCTTCCCTCCGGACTGAGGATCGCCCGGGATCCGAACATTGGGGGAACATGCGTTCAGGTTCCCGGAACCGGCCCCTTCCTTCGCTCGGCAGATGCCGGCAGCGGAACTCTTTCGATTTCCGGCGGCGACCTCCGTCCGGGTCAGGCCTCATGCACCATCGTGGTGGATGTGACGGTTTCGGCCGAGGGCACGTATTCAAGCGCATCCACGGACATTGCAACCAACTTGAACCCTCCTGCAGCGGCTTCCCTTGTGGTCCGGGCTCCCCGGATTACGCTGGGCAAGGCGCTGACCACGGCCCGCGCTGCGGTCTCCGACCAATTCACTATGGAGATCCGTGCGGGGTCTCCTACCGGTGCCGTGGTAAACGCCATTAATCACTCCACTACCGCAGGATCTGTGGCAGCCATCGCTGCGGGTACTGGTGACACAGGTCAGACTACTGCCGACGCAGGCACTACCTACTACCTCACGGAATCCGGCGGCATCCCGTCCAATTACCACCGGAACATCACCTGTACGGACGCCGCTGGCCTCCAGCCGAATTTGCCCGTAGGAGCGGCGGTTGACCGGCCGTTTGCACTGACGCCCGTAGCCGGCGCAGACATCAAGTGCATTCTGACTGGCACCGCTGCGCCCCTGCCCGGCCTCGGGTTTACCCACAGCGCTGATGCCTCCGCCGCCCACTCGCCAGCGCAGGTCGGGGATGTGATTCGCTACAGCTTTAGGGCAACGAACAGTGGAAACGTGCCACTGACGGATGTGCTCATCAACAACACGCTTACCGGGCTCCCCGAGTTGGCATATTCGTGGCCCGGAATCGCCGGCCAGCTACTCCCGGGTCAAGTGCTAACCGCGACTGCGGCGTACACAGTCACCCGAGCAGACCTCGACGCCGGCCATGTGGCCAACTCCGCTACGCTCGCTGGCAGTCCGGGAATGGGGCGCCTGGTGGCATCGTTGCCGGTGGCTACGGATACGCCGTTGTCGCCGGATGCGCGCCTTGAGTTCTCCACCACTGTAGACGCGTCTGCAGTGGGTGATCCTGCTCAGGTGGGCGAGGTCATCACCTATCTCTTCACTGCGAAGAACGCCGGAAACGCCGCCCTCAAGGACGTCGCCATTGAGGATCCCGCGCCGGGACTCGGACCAGTGGTCTACGTGTGGCCCGGCGTCCCGGGTGAGTTGCTGCCCGGTGAAAGTGTGACGGCTTCGGCAAGCTACGAACTCACGTGGTGGGATGTCAAAGCCGGCAACATCACTAACGCGGCAACAGCCCGGGGGGCGTCATCGGCAGGTGGGCTGGTAAAAACGCATCCTGCCACAACCGCAGTGGCATTCCCGCGGACAGGGCAGAAGGAGGCGGAAGAGGCATTCCTGCGGATAGCACCGCAATCTGGACAAGAGGCCTCCTCGCGGTCCGTTCCGAATCGGCCAGCTCCCGATCAGCCCAGCAAGTCCGTAACCGCTACAAATTCGTCAGCCGGAGCATTGGCCAACACGGGAGTCGCGTTTTCCATCCTGCCGGTTGCTGTCATCATCCTTTCCGGCCTCGTCCTGTTCCTGATGGGACGCCGCAAAGGTGTCCGGAGCCAGCGGCAGGCCTAGGTCGTGGCCCGCTTCTTCTGCCACTGGAAGGCGTGCCAGAACAGCAGGGCGGCTGTGACCAGAATGGTGCCTGGAAGGACGTAAGGCACGGACTGCAGGACCATGAAATTCACTTGGGCCGAGGGACTTTGCGCCGTGGGACCGGCCATTGCCGCTACGGCGTCGAACGCCCAGAAGCAAAACCACACCAACCCAGCGTCCAGCACCCAGAGGGCCACGACGAACGGGTTCACGAGTACTCGCCTCCGTCCCCGTTCAGGGTCTTCAGGGGCATGCGGATTCACTGCCCGCACCGCATTCCCGTGTTCATCGATCTCGCGGAAACCGATCCGTTCGTGTGTCTCGTCAGCCACTGGTCCCCCAACCGTAGAGTTTTCTGTGCCGTTGACTCTACAGCCCCCTGCTAAGGCCCGGGGTATTTTCCACGGCGTCAGCTTCGAATAAAAGTCAATGACGCTTCCTCTCCTCGAAAAACGGCGAGAATACGCGCCTCAGGGGAAATAGGTCACAAAAGTTTGACGAAAAGGCAAGCCTAAGTAAGGCTTGCCTTTGCTAACTAGCGCCCAATGATGGAAGGAAGCTGACGTGACGTCACCAAGTGTCGAAGAGCGGATTGCTCAGGAGCAGGACTTTGGCTCCAAGGTGGAACTGGCCCTCGCTGCCACAAACCAGCTGTTCAACGCACGAAATTCGCCCAGCTATGTGGCGCAGGTTCTTCAGGGAGTCAACGCGGTCTCCACCAAAGTCCAGAGAACCGCCCAGCCGTTCACCGGCGTCGCGCACGCAGAATTGAAGGCCCGCGTTGGTGCCGTCGATCTCGAACGTCCGTTGCCGGATACGGCTGCAGCCCTTGAGGAGCTGGACGGGCTCTACCTCAAGGACGCGATCTACTTCCACGATGCCCGTTACGCGGCACACCTGAACTGCCCGGTGGTCATTCCCGCCCTGGTTGGTGAAGCCGTGCTCTCGGCCGTGAATTCCTCTATGGACACGTGGGACCAGAGCGCCGGTGCCACCATGATTGAACGCCGCCTCATCGATTGGACTGCGGAACGCATCGGCTTCATGGAAGAAGCCGACGGTGTCTTCACTTCGGGTGGGAGCCAGTCCAACTTCCAGGCGCTGCTGATAGCCCGCAACCACGCTGTGGCCAAGCTCCGTGCCACGAATGGCGACGCGCGCCTGCCGCACCTCCTGGACCGCCTCCGGATTTTCACGTCCGTAGACAGCCACTTCAGTATCCAGAAGTCCGCTTCCATGCTCGGACTCGGCTTCGATGCCGTCATCGCCGTGCCCACCGCTGCTGATCACCGCATGGATCCCACCGCACTTGCGGCTGCCCTGGCGGAAGCGCACGACGCCGGCCTGGTACCAATGGCGGTCGTGGCCACCGCTGGGACCACCGACTTCGGCTCGGTGGATCCTCTCTCCGAGCTGGCGGCCTTGGTGCGGGCCTATGATTCCTGGCTGCACGTCGACGCAGCATACGGCGGAGGCCTCATCGTCTCTGGCCGTTACCGCCACCTCCTGAACGGGATCCACCTGGCCGACTCCGTCACCATCGACTTCCATAAGACCTTCTTCCAGCCTGTCAGCTCCAGCGCAGTCCTGGTCCGCAACGGCGACATGATGTGCCACGTCACCTACTACGCGGACTACCTGAACCCGGAGAGCGCCGCGAAAGCCGAAATTCCCAACCAGGTGGACAAGAGCATCCAGACCACCCGCCGCTTCGACGCTCTCAAGCTTTGGCTCACTCTGCGCATCATGGGCGCCGACGCGGTTGGTGCACTGTTCGACGAAGCGATCGACCTGACGGGCCGCGTGGGGGCGGTGCTGGCAGACGATGCGGAATTTGAACTCGCCGCCGAGCCCCAGCTGAGCACTCTGGTCTTCCGCTATCGGCCACAAGTGGCGGGAGTGGCCCTCGATGAGGACGCCTCAGACGTCCTCAACCCGGCCATCCGCGCAGCGATCTTTGCTTCAGGCGAAGCCGTGGTTGCCGGCACCAAGGTGGCTGGCCGCCACTACCTCAAATTCACCCTCCTCAATGCCGAGGCCTCCCTGAGGGATATTCAGGAAATCATCGAACTTATCCGACGGACGGGCGCCAGCCTGCTCGCGACCACCACGGAGGCCGCCGCATGAGCACCCCTGATAGCGGCAAGATCTACGACGTCGCGGGAATCGGCGTCGGGCCCTTCAACCTAGGCCTGGCCGCGCTGAGCGCGCCCGTGGAAGACCTGGATTGCGTCTTCCTTGACCGTCGAGAGTCCTTCGACTGGCACCCCGGCATGATGCTGGAGCCCGCGCACCTGCAGGTGCCGTTCATGGCGGACCTTGTCACCCTGGCCGATCCGACGTCGCCGTACTCGTTTTTAAACTTCCTCAAGCAGACCGGACGGTTGTACCGCTTCTACATCCGGGAAAACTTCTACCCGCTGCGCGCCGAATACAACCAGTACTGCCAGTGGGTGGCCGGCCAACTGGAGTCGGTCCGTTTTAGCACAGATGTGCTGGATGTGGCGTACGACGACGGCGTGTACCGCCTTTCGGTGCAGGGTCCGGATGGCGCTGCAGTGCTTCACGCCCGCAAGCTGGTTCTGGGAACCGGCACCTCGCCGCACGTTCCGGCCTCCTGTGCAGGGATCGTGGAGAGCGGCGGACTTGTCCTCCACAACGCCGACTACCTGTCGAGGAAGAGTGAGCTGCAGTCCAAGCGCAGCATCACCATTGTGGGCAGCGGCCAGAGCGCCGCGGAGCTCTATTACGAACTCCTTCAGGAAATCGACGTATACGGCTACCAGCTCAACTGGGTGACCCGTTCGGGCCGGTTCTTCCCCTTGGAGTACACCAAGCTGACACTGGAGATGACTTCGCCCGAGTACGTGGACTACTTCCACTCGCTGCCGGGGGAGCAGCGCGATTCCCTCATCAAGAGCCAGAAGAACCTCTACAAGGGCATCAACTCGGACTTGATCGACGACATCTACGATCTCCTGTACACCAAGAGTCTTTCCGGCATGGTGGATACCCAGCTCCACACGCACTCATCGCTGACTGCTGCTGAATGGGATGCGGCCACCGGGATCCACACGCTCCAGTTGCACCATGAAGAGCACGGACGCGATTACAGCCTGGAGTCCGAAGCCGTGGTTCTCGCCACCGGCTACTCCTACAAGGAGCCCGCCTTCCTGGCCGGCATCCAGGACCGGATCCGCCGCGACGCCCAGGGCCGCTTCGACGTCGAACGCAATTACGGGACGGGTGTGGAACCTGGCGAAATCTTCGTCCAGAACGCCGAGCTTCACACCCACGGTTTCGTCACGCCGGACCTCGGCATGGCCGCCTACCGCAACTCCTGCATCCTGCGCGAAATCACCGGACACGAGGTCTATCCGATCGAGCGCAGCATCGCGTTCCAGCAGTTCGGCGCGCCAGCCGCAGTTGCTTCAACAGCTCCGAACACCGTGGGGGCCGCAGTATGAGCTTCACATTCCGGCCAGTCGACCCCATAGCGGACGCACCTATCCTCCACAGCTGGGTAACTCAGGAGTACGCACGGTTCTGGGGGATGGTCTCGGCCACCGAGGAGGACGTTGTGGAGGAATACTCTAGGATCGCTCAGTCCGGCCACCACCAGGCGTTCCTGGGGCTCGACGACGGCGTCCCCGCCTTCCTGATGGAGCGGTACCGTCCCAGGTCATCGCCGTTGGCGGACGTCTACGAGGTCCAAGCCGGCGATGTTGGAATGCACCTCCTGGTGTCCCCGCCTTCCGGCAACCCGCAGCCCGGCTACACCACGGCCGTCATGCAGTCGGTGATGACGGAACTGTTCGCTGACCCTGCAACCCAACGGGTCGTCGTCGAGCCTGACGCACGAAACCACAAGATCCACGTGCTGAACCAGAAGGTGGGCTTCCGCCCGCACGGCGCGGTGACTCTTCCCGCCGTCGACCCCTCCGAAGACCACAAGCAAGGCCTGCTGAGCTTCTGCACCCGCGAGGACTTCTTCGCCACCCTGACCCCGATTCTGGCCGCGCCTGCCGCGGCGATCAGAGGAGATTTCCTGTGACCACTACTGCCGAAGCCGCCCTCCACGAGGCAGCCGAACCTGTATCCCACTTGACCCCGGAGCGCTGGGCCGTTGCCAACAGGCACTTGATACGGAAAGCCATTGCCGAGTTCTCGCACGAGCGGATCCTGGTGCCGGAGCTGATCCGGGAGGAGGGCGCCGGCGTCGGACTGTACAAGGTTGTCAGCGACGACGCCACCGTTGAGTATCGCTTCCGTGCGCGCCTCTTGGTGCTTGAACACTGGTCCGTCTTCCCGGAATCCATTGCTCGAATCCGCGATGGTGCGGAGCTGCCGCTGGATGCCTTGGACTTCATCACCGAGTTCCACGAGGCACTGGCCATCCGCGAGGAGATGCTGCCGGTCTACCTTGAGGAAATCAGCAGCACACTGGCCAGCCACGCCTACAAGCAGGGCAAGCCGTTCAGCTCAGCCCAGTTGGCTGCAGGCATCACCGGCGGGGCTGATCGGGCTGCCGACTTCCAGGCCATAGAGCACAGCATGACCGAGGGTCACCCGTGCTTCGTTGCCAACAACGGACGGTTGGGGTTCGGGATCGCGGACTATCACGCATTCGCGCCGGAAACAGGTGCCGTGGTGAAGCTTCAGTGGATCGCTGTGCATCGCAGCAAGGCCGTCTTTACCTCCAGCGCAGGTTTGGATTACAGGACGCACTTTGAGGCCGAGCTGGGACCGGCAACTCTGTCATGGTTCAACGCGGAACTGTCCGCTTCAGGCCTTGATCCTGAGGACTACCTGCTCATGCCGGTACATCCGTGGCAGTGGGATAACAAGCTCACCGTGACGTTCGCGGCAGAAATCGCCCAGCGTCATATCGTGAACCTGGGCACAGGTGAAGACGCCTATCAGGCCCAGCAATCCATCCGAACGTTCTTCAACACCACCTCGCCGGAGAAGGCCTACGTGAAGACGGCGATGTCCGTGTTGAACATGGGCTTCATGCGGGGGCTGTCGCCGCAATACATGAAGGCAACACCGGCCATCAACGACTGGCTGCAAGAACTGATCGACAACGACCAGGAGCTCCAGAACCGGGGCCTGGCCATGATCCGTGAAACTGCGGCTATCGGCTATCACAACCACTACTACGAGGCTGCTTCGGCCAAGGGTTCGCCGTACAGGAAAATGCTGTCTGCCCTGTGGAGGGAAAGTCCCCTGCCTTTGCTTGAGGACGGCCAGCAGCTGGCAACCATGGCATCGCTGCTGCACGTCGATGCCTCCGGCACCTCCATGGTTTCTTCACTGATTGCGCGCTCCGGCCTGGCTCCAATGCGATGGCTGCGCCGCTACTTCGAGGCGTACCTCGTGCCGCTGGTGCACTGCCTCTACGAATACGAGCTCGCGTTCATGCCCCACGGCGAAAACGTCATCCTGATCCTCGAAGACGGCGTGCCGGTGCGGGCCATCATGAAGGACATCGCCGAGGAAATTGTGGTCATGGGTGACCGGCTCAAGCTGCCGGAAGAGGTTTCCCGCGTCAAGGCGGAGATTCCGGCCGAAGAGATGGTCCTCGCGATCTTTACTGACGTGTTCGACTGCATCTTCCGTTTCCTCAGCGCCATCCTTATTGAGGACGGGACGGTGCGCGAGGACGAGTTCTGGGGGACTGCCGCATCGGTGCTGCGGGAGTACCAGGCACGGCACCCCGAACTCGCCGATCAGTTCGCGATGCACGACCTCTTCGCTCCGGACTTCGAATTGTCCTGCCTCAACCGGCTGCAACTGCGGAACAACCAACAGATGCTCGATATCTCGGATCCGTCCGGTGGTTTGCAGATGGCCGGACGGCTGACCAACCCCCTGGCAAAGTTCGCTTAAGCGGAAAAATGGCGGAGGCGCCGCCGGGAAAAGTTACTTCATCCGGTGGCGCCCCCTCGTGACTGGCTGCCTGATCCGACCCCAGGCAGCTGCCACGCCTAAGTAGTACGAGTTGCTGCTTAATCGTGTTGCGAAAATCGGAGGCCACTGATGACCCGATCGCACTCCGCTGGCGAGGTGGGAAAATCCAAAAATTCCACGAGGGTTCGCCGTCCGACGCCCTGATGTAGCCCGTCGATGAGTTGTAGACAGCGGAACAACGCCTCGTAGCTCTCGCGCTTGCGGGTCAGCATGGTATGAATACTTCCGCGATGATATGCCCCAGTGGCTTCCACTGCCGCAAGTTGCCCTCGGCATATCTGTCCCATTTCGGCCAACATTTCCCAGCCAAGCAGCTTGCCGCCATCAGACCATCCCAGGTGAAGGCTCGCTATCGTGTGGCTTCTACGCCGGGCGCTGGGGCGGAGCGACATCTCATGGATGAGTCGTTCAAAGTGCGCCATAGTTGCTAGCCCTGTATAGACGTCGGTGCAGGAGAACGGCTCAACACGTTCGTTTTCCTGCGCCCATCCCTCGACGAGATCCCGCATAGAGCCATCATCAGCAGGTACGCCTGCCGCTTCGAAAAAGGCACTGAGATCCTGCATTGTTTCGCGGACTCCAACGCCGTGATATGCGCGGGACGCCCCCAAGTTCTTGGCGGACATTTGCAGCTCACCGCCCTCCGCTTGGGCCTTGAGCATGTCCTCGACTTCTGGAACCAGCCAGTCACCCGGAAACAGCCATCCGGCCTGCTCACTACGTTGTCGCCAGCGCCCACGTAGCTGTAAGGACCTGCTTTCGATTTTCAGATGAGCGCGTTGATCTTTCATGTCCAATGAGTGCCATTGAGCGCCCAGTCATGACGCAATTTCGTCCAAATAATGGACAAGTGGGAAGCCTTGCTCGCACTAAGGACGCTGAGATAAGTGTTCCGGGATGGCGTGAAACCCTACTCGTTGTCCGGTTCGCCCACGGGTTTCTCGGCGGGCCAGTCAACGTCCTGCCCGTAGCCCTCATGCTTCTGCAGGTAAGCCGCGATGTAAGGGCAATGCGGAATGATGCGCTTGCCGGATGCCACCACATCGTCCAAGGCAAAATGCGCCAGCACCTTGGCCAGCCCCTGGCCTTTGAACTGTGACCTTGTCTCGGTGTGGGTGAAATCGATGTGACCGGGCCTATCGATGAATTGGGAAATCACCGCCAACTCCCCGTCTACGCGGAGTTCATAGCGATGGAATTTGTCGTTTCGAACTGTGGTGACGCCAGCTCGGAACGAGTCTGCCAATGATTCAGTGTGCTCGGTCATGATTCGAGATTGGCACGTAAACCCTGCGCTGGCAATGTGGGCCTTTTTCCCCCGCGGCTTGGCGTCCCGTCCGGCCTGGACGGCGGCAGCACCGGCGTCGGGACCCTGCCAAGCAGCAGGACGGCGAGCGCGAAGCATGCAGCTCCCCCGCCCAGGAGCGCCAGGGTCAGGCCATTTAGCGCGGCATCCGCGACGGGGATAAGGACCACGACGGCGGCGGTCGTCACAGCGGTGCGCGAGGGACCCCGCGCGTGGCTGGCCGCCGTCGGACGGTTTTCAAGGCGGCCAAGGAGCAGCACGACCGGCACGAGCAGGGCTACGACGGCGAAGAAGACGGGGATGCGTGCCCACCACCATTCCGCTGTGCCGTCGGTCGGTTTGGGGAAGTCGGTGAGCAAGAGGAGTCCGGACATGCCCACAAGGAGAGGAAGATGCCAGAGGTAAACGGTCATGGACCGGCGGCCCGCCACCGCGATAATCGTCTGGACCCAGCGGACAGAGGCGATCCAGCGTATGCCTTTGCCCAGAAGTTGGAGCGTGGCACTCTGTGAGATAGCAAGCAGAAGCAGGCAAAGGTTGGGTGGGTTGATGTTCACCACCATGTTGCCCGGATATACGCCCACGCCGGTCACCAGCCCGAGCAACACGTTGCTGACTATGATCGCCCCTACCAGCCAGGTTCTGCTGCGATGCTCAAAAAAGCCGTCGGCCATGAGGAAGCCCAGCTGCTGGACTGCGCACCAGACAAACACCATGTTGACGAAGGCAAGAACCGGGACAGCGCCGCGGAGGGAGTCCACGGTGATGATCAGCGCCACGAGGACGCCCAACGTTGGCAGCGGGGCACGTTGGTGAAGCCTGGCCATGAGCGGGATGCTGACCTGTGCTGTGAGGTACGCGGCCAGGAACCAGAGGGGCATCGCGGCACCGGTAGTCATCAACTGGATCACTTGTGGATCTACGCCGCTGAGCAAGGCCAGCCAGAGCCCCGCCCACATGATGGCGAGCAGGGCCATGGCCGGACGGACCAGGCGCAGAAGTCGCAACTGGGCGAAGTCGAAGCCGCTGCCGCCGCGCTCTTTCAGGCGTCGCCACGACTGCAATCCTGTGACGCCGCCCAGGACGAAGAACAACGGGACGATCATGAGCACCCAAACCACCGGCGTGAACCAGCTTTGCTCCATGAGCGTGTTTTGCGTGGTGACTTTCCCGTCCCTGTGAAGAACGGGACTGACCATCATGCAGTGGGCCGCGACCACCAGGAGCAGGCATATGAAGCGGACAAGGTCGATTGCTGGATCGCGCCGCACAGCCGAAACGCCCTGCACAGCCGGTTCCGGCTGCGCATTCAAAGCTCCCGGCACAGCCGTGCTCCGGCTGGCGGGAGGATGAACCGGCTTTGCCCGCTGCATGGCACTCCCTACGACTACACGCGCCTGCGTGCTGACTCCATTCTCCGCCCCGGGTGCCGTGCGGACCAGCAGGGCTGGCGCTGGCAGCTGCTATTGGCGTGTCTTGCCCAGTAACCGCCTCCGTTCGGCAGGGTCCAAAGCCGCAGCGCACGCGGCGGCGGCCAGGCCAAACGATCCGTCAATGATTGCTTTGTCAGCGCCCGCCGAAGCGCCAAAGGCCGCGAACTCGGCTGTGTGATGGGCGGCGCCACGAACGTCGTAGCCAACCATCGGGTGGATGCTTGGCACCAGTTGGGAGACGTTGCCCATGTCCGTTGAGGCCACTGGCTCGGCGTTGAAGACAACGTCCCGTCCGATGGCCGTCATGGCTGCCCGGTAGGCATCCGACAGGAACGGGTCTTGTCGGAGTTC
The DNA here is from genome assembly GCF_042788025.1 of Paenarthrobacter sp. YIM B13468. NCBI lineage: Bacteria > Bacillati > Actinomycetota > Actinomycetes > Micrococcales > Micrococcaceae > Paenarthrobacter > Paenarthrobacter sp. YIM B13468. The sequence goes on from NZ_JBHZPI010000026.1 coordinate 15,575, forward strand.
GGCGTAGTCATTGCCGGTTGGCGTGACATCCAGGGTGCAACCGCTGGCGTGGGCGCCTGCTTCGAGGCAGCGCCGGACCTTGTCCTGGATGATTCGCAGCTTCTCGATGCTCGGAGCCCGCATCTCAACGCTCGCCCGTGCACGCTCCGGGATGACGTTGACGGCACTTCCCCCTTCGGTGACGATCAGCGAGATGATCGATCCGACAGGGAGCTGTTGCCTGGCAAGCGCAATCGCGGTCTGCGCCACCACAAGGGCGTCCAGGGCGTTTACTCCTTCCATCGGGGCAGCAGCGGCGTGTGCCGGCCTGCCCTCGAACAATACGTCCCACATGGACATCGCCAACGACGAACCTCCTACTACGTCCTTTGCCGCGGCGTGCGCCATCATTGCCAGCGAGACATCCTCGAAAAAGCCTTCTGCGATCAGGTCCGCTTTGCCGCCGGTGGTCTCCTCCGCCGGAGTTCCGAGCACCTTGACAGTGATGCCGAGTTCGTCGGCCACGGCCGCAAGGGCCAGCGCCGCCCCCACGGCGCTAGCAGCATTGACGTTATGCCCGCAGGCGTGGCCGATGTCCGGCAGGGCGTCATACTCAACGCAGAGAGCCACCACCAGGTCGCCGCTTCCGTAGCTCGCACTCAACGCGGTGGCCTGCAGTGGTTGGCGATCAGCGAAGCGGAAGCCAGCCGTATGGAGCAGCCGCCTGATGCGCTTGGCGGCGCGAAACTCCTGGCCGCCGAGCTCCGGGTCCGCGTGGATGGCGTGGCTGAGGTCCAACAGGTCCGGTTTCCACCGCTCGGTGGCGGCCTTCAGCGCGGCTTCGATGTCGCGTTGGGATACGCGTACGACGTCGGGCCCGCGGCTCATGCTGTTAAGGCCAGTGGCGATCATGCGGATACCTCGGCGTTCTCGCGCTTGGGGTAGCGGGCGCTTGCGGCGGCCGCGATCAGTGCGGCCACAGCCAGAGCTCCCCAAATAGACAGGAGCCCGGCCTCGGTGATGCGGCCGGACTCAACGGAGGCTGAGGACAGCAGCTTCACCACGGCCGCACCCACGGCGATCCCAACGGACAACGCGAGCTCATTCAGCCCGGCCGCCGTCGACGTTTCTTGCAGGGGAACACCTTCCACGGACAGCGACCGTGTCCCCGCCTGGTACATCCCCAGGCTCAGGTTGAACATGGCGAAGCCCACGCAGTAACCGGACAAAGTCCCGTGGGCCAGGATCATCACCAGGAATCCGCCTGCGAGCAGCAGCCCAGCGAATACCAAGGTGGCGCGTTCGCCGAATCGGCGCAGGACCCGCGCCGTCAACAGCGAGGAAACCAGTGAGAGTACGGAAGCCAAGGCCAGGACAATGGCGATCATCAGGGGGCTCAGGCCAAACCCATAACCCGTCTTGTCCGGATTGGAATGCAGGAATATCCCATTTGTGCCGAAGTAGCTGATGGAGGCGAAACCGAAGAAGAAGGTAGCCACTGAGATGGAGCGGATCCGGGGAATGGCCAGCATCCGCAGGTCCATGAAGCGTCTACGCTGCGTTGCGCTGAAATCACGCCTCGCCCAATAGGCCAGCAGGGATACGCCCAGCAGGCCAGCAATCAAAGTCCGGGCATCCAGCCAACCCCATTCAGGGGCCATGGAGAGCGCCACAACGAAACCAATCAGCCCGAGCGAGCAAGCTAGCAACGGCGCAAGGGCGATGCCCTCACGTGTGGGCACACCGGCGTCGGGCAGTAAGAAGGAAGAGATGAAGGCGACCACCGCGAAAGGCACCGCTACCCAGAAACCGAGCGTCGGATTGGTGACCCCGGCGATTCCGGCGAAGAGTCCGCCTGCTCCCACCATGATCATGAGCATCCCGATCATGACGCTCACGCCAGTGCGCGTGTGTCCAGGGCTGCTGACACGCAGGATGCCCATCATGAGGGGGATGAAGCCCACCACGCAGGTCAGCATGACCACGCCAATCGTCACGGTCCACAGCGAGGGCCACAACGCCATCTGAAGCACGCCCAGCGTCACCACCCCTGTGGACCAGCGCAGCACCAGCCTGTACCCGTAGCTGTCTCCGAGCCTTGAAATGATCGGAGTGAGGACTGCAAAGCTCACGTTGGAGATCAGGAAGATGCCGTTGATGGTGGGGTCGTCAATGTCGAAGACGGGTCCGAGCGCGGGAAGGATGGGGTTCAGGTACCCCTGCGTGACTCCGCTCAATGATTCAATCAATGCCATCGCGAGAATCATTCCCGCAATGGCCCGGCGAGTGGTTCCTGACGCCGCCGCTGGTGCTGTCTTGCTTGCCATGTGCTTCCTTGTGGTCTTGGGGCCGTTGGGCCGCCCTGCCGATTAGTGATGCGAGTCACGACGATATGGCTGTCACCTAAACTGAGCTTCGGATTGTTTGAAATACACATCAGGTGGGCAAAAATGAACGAATCAGCCATGATTTCCGAGCTTGACCTCGAAATTGTGAATGCACTCCAGATCAATCCACGGGCCGAGTGGAGCCGGATTGCCGACGCTCTTGGCCTGTCCGCGCCCACCGTTGCCAGGCGATGGAACGTCCTCGCCAGCCAGGGCCAGGCTTGGATCACTCCCGCACCTGGCCAGCGCTATCTCAGCGCAGGGTGGTCTGCGTTCATCCATCTGTCATCCCTGCCCAGCGAGAGCGAGGCCCTGATCGAACGGCTGTGCGCTGAGCCTGCGTTCGGCACCGTTTCCTTGGTGACGGGCGGGCACGACCTCTTCATGGACTGCTTTGCTTCCAGCCACGAGGAGCTGATGGATATCGTCACCGGCGCCTTTCCCAAGCTGCCCGGCGTCACACACCGTGAGGTCGTCTTCGTCACCAAGCTGTACCGACAGGCCTCGGAGTGGCGCAGCGGCACACTGGAACCGGCACGCGCCAGACTAGTGACAGCGGAGCCCCTGCCCGAGCATCCCGGCTACGCCCCGGACAGGCTCGATGCTGCGTTATTGGAAGAGTTGGCCAAGGATGGCAGGGCAAGTTGGGCCGAATTGGGTGCCGCCTGCCGGGTCTCTCCTCAAACAGCACGACGGCGGGTTGAACGGTTCCTTGCGACCGGTTACATCACGCTGAGATGCGATTCGTCCACCTCCACGCAACAGGGGCTGCGGGAAGTGACGCTTGTCCTGAACGTTCCAGCCGAGTACGTTGACGGCGTCGGACGCTTCTTCGCCGCCTTGCCCAACTGCCGGCTTAGTGCCCAAGTCCTTGGCGCACAGAATCTACTGGTCACCCTGTGGGTCCGTGACTATCTGGAAGTCCAAGCCTACGAACGCGAACTGGCCCAGCGGGCTCCGGGAAGTGCAGTCATCTCCAGGCAGGCGGTAGTCCGGACATACAAGCGGCTCGGCCATGTCCTTGATCAAGCAGGTTGCAGCCGCAGCGTGGTGCCCCTTCCTCTCTGGAGGGAACCTTCCTGAACGTTATCCACAGCGGCCTATTGTGCTCTGGACGGAATGACCTCGGTTTCATGTACAGCAGGGCGTTCCGCGATCTCGACGGCCACCACTGGGAAGTTGTGTGGATGGACCAAGCCGCGGCACAGAGCGGCCCGCCGGAGCACTAAGGCGCGTCGGCGCCGCTGGCCCTAGCCCAGCGCCAACGCCAGCACGCCAAGCACGACGGCGAGCAGCGGCGTTGTCCCCTGGAGAACCGCAGGGCGGAGGTACTTTTTGCCACTCGCTGCGAGCACCAGCGCCGCAAGGAGCATGGAACCGCAGCAGCTGAATACGAGGGTCCAGCCAACCTGGGGTGCACCCATGGCCACTGCGATGATGCCTATCAGCGCACCAATGGCCAGGAACAGATTGTAGAAGCCCTGGTTGTAGGCGAGCGGCTTGGTGGTTTCGGCGTCAGCCTGCGATGTGACGCTGAACCGCTTCCATGTGGCTGGCTTGGTCCACGTGATGGACTCCATCGTGAAGATGTACACGTGGAGCAACGCCGCAAGCAAGGCAAAAATCAGGGAGGCCAGGATCATGGTCTGATCCTAGCCTCCCCGTGTTACGAAGCCTGTGAGGGCGGGGTTGTGTCAGTCACTGAGCATCGCCAGCGTCGCCCCGGCGAAGGACCATGCGGAACCATTCCATCGGGCCAGCAGGCCTTGGAGGTTCTCACCATCGGCCCGGTGCGCGGCGGTCTCCGCTTCGAGGGTGGCCAGGATTCCGGTGCGCAGCTCCGTGTTGAAGTTCACCTTGCCAACCTGCAGGGAAGGAGCTTTTGCGAGTTGGTCAGCCGGGATTCCTGAGGCGCCATGCAGCACCAGAGGGACGTCCGTCCGCGCAGCAACTTCCTGGAGTACGTCCCAGCGGATGTTGGGCTCACCCTTGTACTTTCCGTGGACGTTGCCCACGGCGATCGCCAGGAGTTGCGCACCGGTGCGTCCCACGAAGTCAGCCACCTGCTCAGGGTCAGTCAGTCCGGCGACGGAAGTCCCGGCGTCGGGCGCTGGATCTTCAGTACCGAAGGCCTTGTCCTCGTCGCCAGCGAGGCCGCCAAGTTCTGCTTCGATCACGACGTCGAACTCACCTTGCGCATCCAATGCGGCTCGGACTTCGCGGACCAAGGCGATGTTGTCCTCGTAGGACAACGATGACCCGTCGGCCAGCACAGCATCAGCCCCGGCGGCCACGGAATCCTTGATGACCTGCAGGTCCGAGGCGTGATCCAGCTGGACGGATACCGGAACGCTGGCGTCGTCGGCCAAGCCACGAAGAGCTGCGATGAGCCGGAGCCCGTTGGGCGTTGATGCCGTCTTGGGCGCTACCAGCAGGATCACACCCAGCCGGGCTTCCTCCGCCGCCGAAACAACGGCCAGCGCAGTGGTGAAGTCGTAGCAGGTGAAAGCCGGAACAGCGGAGCCGTGGGCGAGGGCGGTGGAGACGAGCCCATCGAGTTTGGCGCGCATTAGTGGGCCAAACCTCCCACCAGGATCCAGGCGACGTATGTCAGCGCGAAGCCAGCCAGGCCGAGGATGGTGGTGAGGACGGTCCAGGTCTTGAGACCATCGGTGACAGTGAGCCCGTAGTACCGAATCACGGTCCAGAAGCCTGCGTCCGTTACGTGGGACAACCCCAACGCGCCGAATCCGATGGCGATCACGATCACGGCGATCTGGGCCGGCGTGTAGCCGCCTTCCATCACTGCGGAGGTGAGCAGGCCCGTCGTCGTGACAATGGCAACGGTGGCCGAACCCTGGGCCGCCCGGAGTGCCAAGGAGATGATGAAGCCGAGCACGATCACCGGCAAGCCCAGGTTGTCCAGCGTGTGGGAAAGGGCGGCTCCGATGCCGGAGGTGCGGAGAACTTCACCGAACACGCCGCCCGCTGCGACAACCATGAGGATGGACGCAATGGGAGGAAGGGCGCCTTCGAAGATCTCACCGGTTTCCTTGAGTGACCAGTTGCGGCGGACCGCCAGCAGGAAGAAGGCGAGGGCTACCGCCACGAGGAGCGCGAAGAACGGGTTGCCGATGAACGCGGCCACGCCGTACCAGTAGTTGTCCTTGGAAATGGTCAGCGTTCCCAGGGTGCCCACCAGGATCTGGACGATCGGAGCAGCGATCAGGAACATGATCAGGCCCGGACGGGGAGGGGCGATGGCGCGGGCGCCGGGGCCCTCGTGGCCAACGTGCACGAGCGAGTCCGCAGAACCGAACTCGTCCACCTGCGCCTTGACGCCAGGGAGCAGCTCGTAGTTTTTGCGGTTCATGATGCTGGCAACCCAGTAGGACAGGAAGCCGAGCGGCACGCAGATGATCAGCGAGATAAGGGTGATGAGCCCAATATCGGCGCCAAAGACACCGGCGCCCGCAACGATTCCCGGGTGCGGCGGCACAGCCACGTGGATGGACAGCATGATGCCGGCCATGGGCAGGCCGAACTTGATCGGGTGAACGTTCGCGATCTTGGCGAAGGCGTAGACAATCGGGACGAGGACGATGACGCCCACCTCGAAGAACACCGGAATCGCCACGAGGAAGCCCACGGCCGTCAAAGCGATGGCAACGCGCTTCGCTCCAAGCTTCTCGGTGAAGTGTGTAGCCAACGACTGCACGCCGCCGGATACCTCGATCATGCGGCCAAGAATGGCACCGAGGGCAATCAACAAAGCAACCTTGCCCATGGTGCTGCCAACGCCGTTGGCCACCACGGTGAAGATGTCCTTGAGCGGAATCTGGGCCGCTACACCTACCAGGATGCTGACAGCCAACAGGGCAACGAAGGCCTGGATCTTGAAACGGATGATCAGTACCAGCAGCAAGGCAATGCCCGCAGCAGCAATAGTCAGCAACAGGGGTGTTCCCAGTTCCACTGCCGGTTTGATGGCGGGGGCATCGGCAGCCCGGACCACCAAGGAGTTGATGAGGGGATTCATTGGGGGTGTCTCCTTTGACAAACCAGTCTAAAAGACTGGCGGGAGGTGGCGACGACGACGAAGGGGGGACCGCCGCCGTCGCGGGTTTTTGGTGGGTTAGGCGGTGCGCTTTGTGGGCGCTACAACCTTGATGACGGCGGAGTCGTCGGCTGCGGCGAGGCCCTGGGCCTGGCCGAGAAGGTAAAGCTGTTCTGCAGCAGCTGCAACGGGCGCGGCAAGGCCGGCAGCGCGGGTGGCTTTGCCGACGATGCCCATGTCCTTGACGAAGATGTCGAGGCGGCTGAGGACCTCGGCCCCGTCCTCGGTATAGGCCTCCAGGATGCGCGGGCCCCGGTTGGAGAGCATGAAGGAGCCTGCGGCACCGGCTTCGAGGGCGGCGAGGGTCTTCGCCTGATCCAGGCCCAGGGCATCAGCCAAGGCCATCGCCTCGGCAGCAGCGGCGATATGCACACCGCACAAAAGCTGGTTGACGGTCTTGAGCGCCTGGCCATCGCCGGGCTTGTCGCCAACAATGCTCAGGGTGGAAGCCAACAGCTCCAGGGCAGGACGGGCCTTTTCAAGGGCCTTCGGTTCGGCTCCAACAACAATGAGAAGGTCGCCTTCACCCGCGCGCTTAGGTCCGCCTGACAGCGGAGCATCCACCAGCGCGACGCCGTACCCGGCCAGCTTTTCGACCGTGGCCGGAATGGCCTCGGTCCCAACTGTGCTGCCGAGGATGACAACGGCGCCCGGCTTCAGAACCGAGGCAACGCCGTTCTCACCGAACAGGACCTCGTTGAGCTGCTCCCCATTGCGAACGGCCAGGAGCAGCGCGTCGGCATCCTGCGAGGCTTCACGGGCAGATGCGAAAGTCTTGATACCGGCTGCGGCAGCGAGCTCCAAACGGGGCTCGGCGATGTCAAAACCGTGGACCGTCAACTCTGACGCGAGGCGCGTGGCCATGGGCAGGCCCATGGCGCCGAGGCCCAGAACGGTGACGGTGTAGTTGCTGCTGGTCATGGTGTTCTCCATTGAATGCGGGGTTGGGTGTGGAGTCTGCTAGAAAGTGGTGCTGAGCTTGCGGGTGACCTGGGCGAGGGACTGGTCATCGCCCACATTGCCGGCGAACACGATGTACGGGATCCCTTTCGCGGGGCCATCCACCGGTTCCCAGAGCGAAACGATGCCCGGCAGCATCGGTCCGCGGACGATCGCGTGGCGGATTTCCAGTCCGTGCGCCGCGACATCCGAGGACGTGATGCCACCCTTGGCGATGACGAACCGCGGCGGGAATGTTTTCAGCGTCCGGTTCACAACATTGACGACGGCGGCCGAGACCGTGCGGGCGATCTTCAGGCTCGCTGTGGCGTCGTCGGTCTTGATGAGCAGGCGGCTGGTGTGGACGATCACGTCGCCTTGATGGAGGGCCTCGACGACGTCGGACACCACCGTGGCGATATAACCGTCAGCTTGGGGAACCAGCAGCTTCTCAACATCGATCTCGATAATGCGCGCGGAGCTGTGTGCGGCCGTAAGGGCGGTGAGCTGCCGGGTGGTCACACCGACGTGGGAGCCGACCACGATCAGGCCACCGGATGTGGAGGGAGTGTTGCCCGCGTACGCCTCTTCGGAGGTCAGTGCTGTGCGGATTTCCTGACCGATCCGGCCGCGGACGAACGGGGGGCCTACGCGGTAAAGGAGTTTCTTGCCGCGGCGTTCGGCTTCTTCCAGGCCAAGGGCGAGTGCACGCAGATCGTTCTCGGTGACGATATCGGCCACGATCGGAGTCGAGTTCGAGGCTGGCTCAAGGGCATCGGCGATTGCTTTGGCGGAAATAGCGGGATCCTGGGCGGAGGCCCCTGCACGGATAGTGTTCAGGTCCAGGACGATCACCTCGCTGGCCGGGAACCTGCCCTGCGACTTCTCCTCCACATACTTGGCCATCTCGGAGTTGGCGAATCCGAAGCTGGCGTCCTTGGCGAATTCCGTCTCTGCCACGGGGGTGAGCTTGCCGGCTTCTTCCCCGGTACCGCGCATGTAGTGGACACCGCCGATGGTTACCCTGCCAGCGTCCGGGAATGCGGGGACGATTACTACGCCGTGGGTGGTTTCACCGGTCTCGGCGGCAACCGTGGCGGCGATGACATCAGGCTCCAACGGATAGTGGCCACGCAGGGTGGAGTCGCTGCGGCTAACAAAACCAAGCTGGAGCCTTGGACCCGCGGAGCCTGCCGCCGCCGCTAGTGCGTTGCGGACGATCTCCTCATTACGCGCTGCAGCCTCGGCAGGATCCAGGCTGCGGGTGTTGGTCAGGACGTACACGGCGGGCTTGGTTTGGTTCTCCCGGATGTAGGCGAAAGCCCATGCAAAGTCAGCGACTTCCCAGCGGGTGAGGACGGCGAGATCCGAAACGGACTGGGTTCCGGTGGGGTCGTCGTCAAGGACAACCAGGATGCGTGGGGCCTCAGCCGAGGACGCGGCAATAGCGTCGGCAACCAACTGGGCAGGAATGTGGACTTCCGCCGGGAAAGCGGCCAGAACGTCGGATTCAAGGGTCACTGTGCACTCCATCGTGGGAAATCTTTGTAGCGGTTTCGTGAATGTAAGATGTCAGACATCTAACATTTCATAGCCAGTGTGACACAGCGCTCCTCACCGCGCAAGATGCCCTACATCACTAGGCTGGAGACATGGCCGGCACCGCAGTTCCACTCCCCTTCGTGGATGCTCGAACCTCCTCGCCTTCCCCCGGCGGGCAGGTCCCGGTTGTGCTGATCCACGGCTGGGCTTCAGGCTCCGTCTACTGGGAGCCGCTCGCGAAAATACTGCTCGACGCCGGGCGCGAAGTTTGGATCCTCGACCTCCCGGGCTATCACCGGGGTCAGGACCTGCCCGCCGACTTCACGTGGACGTTGGAAAGCGCCGCCGCGTCGGTCGGAGCAGCGATCCGCGCCCGCACAGATGGGCCCGTTCACCTTGTGGGACATTCGATGGGCGGCAGCGTCTCACTGACCTTGGCGGCAAAGCATCCAGAACTAGTGGCAACGCTCGCCTTGGTAGGAATGGTTCCGGCGCCTCAAAACGAGGCGTTCAAGAACCTCTTGGTATCACAGCTGGAGCAGGGATTTTTCGACGCCGCTACCAAGCTGAAGCTCATGAACGCCTGGTACGGGGAACTCTCCGCAGAAGACATGGAGCTGCTCAGCAAAGGATTCGATACGCCGTTCCGTATTCTGTCTGCCAGTGCCTGGGCGGCCATGACCGGCGTCGAACCTTCAGCGCCTAGCCGCGTTCAGGCGCCGTTGCTGGTGATCGCTGGAACGGGCGACCGCGTGCGGTCAATCGAGCAGATGGCTGCGTTCGTGGCGGCAAGCCCGACGCGCACGCTGAAGGCAATTCCCGACGCGGGCCACACCGTCCATTGGGAGCAGCCGGAAGAATGTGCCAGGACTTTGTGTGAATTTTGGAAAACGAGCTGGCCACCGCCAGCGTAAGATGTCTGACAACCGCCGCGCCTGGAGGAAAACATCCATGAGGTGCCGGACGGTCTGAATTACAGGAAATGGGGATACATGGCACGCAAGTCGCTGGTGGGCGTCGTTGCTGATGAGCTGCTGGACCGGATCATCGCGGGCGAGTTTCCGCCCGGGACACTTGTCCCTGGCGAACTGGAGCTCAGCGCCCGGCACGAGGTGAGCCGCATGACCGTGCGCGAAGCTATGAAGACCCTCGAGGCGCAGCGGATCCTCAGCGTGGAACGTGGCCGCGGTACGTTCGTCAATCCGCTGAACCAGTGGGCATCCTTGGAGGCCGTCCTGCGCGCCGCTTCCGAAGGCACCAAAGACGCGGCCGCGGCCGTCCAGCTCATTGAGCTACGCCGGATGCTGGAGACCGGCGCCTGCGAACTCGCTGCGGAACGTATTTCCGACGACGAGCTGACCACCCTGACAGAGCACGTTGAAAGAATGCAGTCGGCACACGAGGTCAATGACGTGGCCGCCTTCGTGGAAGCCGATCTCGCGTTCCACGATGTCATCCTCCACGCCTCGGGCAACGTGTTCGTGGCTGTTCTGTTCGAGCCATTGCATCGTGTACTCGAAGCACGGCGGACGCAGACTTCAGCTTTCGCTGACATCCAGGCGCACGCGATCGGCCATCACCGGAAAATTGCGGCGGCCCTGGAGTCGCGGAATCCGCATGAGGCCCGGCTGGCCATGGACGCCCACATGCAGCAAACGTTGGACGATCTGAAGACGTACGTCCTGGAGGCGTAAGCCTTATAGACCCATAACCAAGGGACAGCACTTGTCGCAGCACATGCTCAGAGCGACAAGTGCTGTCCTACTTGGTAAGGGCTAGGCGTCCACCTCCGTGTTCACGATGTAGACGTCGCACGGAGCGCCGTGTGCCACGCTGTTGGCGATGCTGCCAAGGACACGTCCAAGGCCCTTCATCCGCTTGTTTCCCACTACGATCAGCGAGGCGTTGTTGGTCTCGGCGTAGTTGATGAGCGCGTTGGCCGGCGTACCGCGTGCTGCAAAGTACTTGACGTTGCCACTGGGGACCTCAAGCTCCTCAGAGACGTTGCGGGCCACGTATTCTGCGGAGTCGGCCGAAGAAACCGTGATCCTGTCGCTGCCGCTGCCAAATTCTTCAATGCGGTCATCGGAGAACCCGCTGATGACATGCAACTCGGCGCCAAGGGCTGTGGCAAGCTTCGCCGCTGCCACTGCTGCGCGCTTGGCCGTTTCGCTGCTGTCAACGCCGACGACAATAACTTCAGACATGAGTACTCCTGGTTGTGGGAATTCACTGGTGGTGCTGCTAAAAATCTACACTCCATCACCATCCGCCGCCGGGATCCGGGAAGAACCGGCATCTTGCAGCCTCTGTGTTTACGATCCTGCCTGTCCGGGTAGGGATAAGTCATCGGAACCATTACGCGACCGAAAGGCAAGGACATGAGCGAGGCATCATTTTCCCCGCAAACCGCCATCGTCACAGGATCTGACTCAGGGATAGGACGTGCCACGGCAGTTGCGCTGGCCAAGGCAGGCATGGATGTCGGCATCACCTGGCACACGGACCAGCAGGGTGCCGAAGACACCGCAGAAGAGGTCCGCGGCCTGGGCCGCAAAGCGGTGGTGCACCACCTGGACACCACGAACGTCTCCGAAACCGCTGCCAGCATTGACAACCTGGCCGAGGAACTCGGCGGCGTGGACGTGTTCGTGAACAACTCCGGAACGGGAGATGGCACCAAGTTCCTGGAGCTGGACTACGACACCTGGATGTCCACCTTGGACACCAACCTCAACGGCGCTTTCGTGGCCATGCAAGCAGCTGCCAAACGCATGGTCAATGCGGGCCGCGGCGGACGCATCATCGCCGTGACCAGCGTGCACGAGTTCCAGCCGCGGGTGGGAGCCTCCGCCTACGATGCCTCCAAGCACGGCCTTGGCGGGCTCATCAAGACCATGGCACTGGAACTCGCAGAGTTCGGGATCACCGCCAACAACGTGGCTCCCGGTGAGATCGCAACACCCATGACCGGGCAAACGGACGAGGACCCACGGCAGAAGGAGCGGCCGGGGGTACCGCTGGGACGCCCCGGCGACGCACGGGAAATTGCGGCCGTCATCGCCTTCCTGGCCTCCCCGGATTCCAGCTACGTCACTGGCGCCTCGTGGCCCGTGGACGGCGGAATGCTCCAAATGGGACCGCACGCAGGATCGCACATCACGGGCAATGACTGGCGCGAAGGCTGAGCCCGCCAGACCTCTGGCCCGCACGGACGTCCGTGGGCTAGTCTGCAGGAACGGCCTGCCCAGCGGGCCAGCATTTTCAAAGATTCAGGGACGATGATGAGGAGCACCATGGCTGACCACACATATAGCGTTTCCGAAATTGTTGGCACTTCTTCCGAGGGCGTCGACGCGGCCGTCAGGAATGGCATCGCCGCCGCCGCCCAGACGCTGCGTAACCTGGACTGGTTCGAGGTGAAAGAGATCCGCGGTCATCTGGAGGACGGCGCAATTGCCGATTGGCAGGTAACCATCAAGCTCGGTTTCCGCTTGGAGCGCTGATCCGCCATCGCGAGATGACAGTTAATGCCAATGTTTCAGAAGAACATTGGCATTAACTGTCGTCTCGGCGAGCTGGCTCGGGTTGGGGCGCCTGAACGCCCACCTCGCCAAAGCTGCTGAGCAGCGTCAGGGCGTCCGACGACGGCGAGCCCACCTTCGCGGAATGGACCCTTAGGAGCTGGTCGGGATCGTCCGGGAGGCTTAGCGTTTCAAAGTTCAGTTCAAGGTCGCCAACCACGGTGTGGTGCAATCTCACCGTGCCGGCAGAGCGTGAGGCCACCCGGTGCCCCGCCCACCATTGACGGAAATGCTCGCTGTGCACCGCAAGTTCGCCTACGAGCTGGTTGGTTTGGGGATCGTTGGGGTGCCTGCCGACGTCCATCCGCAAAGCGCCCACTGCCTCGGCGGCCACGGTTTTCCAGTCCCTGAACAGCTCCTTGGCCGCAGGATCCAGAATGATCCAGCGGGTCAGGTTCCGCTCAGCCGCGGGCAATGCTGTGAAATCCGTGAACAGCAGATGCGCCATCCGGTTTCCAGCCAGTACATCCGCACGCCGCCCAAGGACCATCGCGGGAACATCCCCGACGGCGTCCAGCAGCTGCCGCAACGCGGGGCGCACCTTTTGGGCGGGGCCCGGATTGCCGGCTGAACTGGCGCAATGCTCCAGCAGGTCCAACATGTGCGCATGCTCCCCCGCGTCCAGGCGGAGCGCCCTGGCAACAGAGTCGAGGACTGCCTTGGAGGGGTGGATGTTCCGGCCCTGCTCCAGGCGTGTGTAGTAGTCGGTACTCACCCCGGAGAGCCTCGCCACTTCTTCGCGGCGGAGCCCGGGCACCCTTCGTGAGCCGGTGGACTCCTGGGCCCCGGCGTCCTCCGGCGAAAGGCGGGCACGCATGACTTTGAGGAATTTTCCGAACTCGGCGCTTTGACCCATCCGTCCATTCTGCCGTTATCGCGGCCGGCAAGACCAGAGCAGGACCACCGATTTGGGTAGGACTGCCAGACCTAGGAAAAACAGGATCAGGCTGGATTGCTGACTCGACGACGAAAACTGAATAGGCTCAGTACAGAGCCTCCCGAAAACGCTTTCTGGAATCCCGGCTTCCCCAGCCGCACCCACAGGAACCAACGGGCTGGCTTGGAAATATCTACCTCGAAGGAGACCTCATGCCAGAGCTGACCCTAAACAACGGCGTCACCATTCCCCAGCTCGGATTCGGTGTTTTCCAGGTGCCTCCGGAAGAAACACAGAAGGTGGTGGAAGACGCCTTGGAGGCAGGCTACCGACACATCGACACCGCCGCCGCCTACCGCAACGAGGCTGGCGTTGGCGCCGCCATCGCAGCCTCAGGCCTTCCCAGGGAAGACCTTTTCATCACCACCAAGCTCCGCAATGGCGAGCAGGGTGAGGCGTACGACGCCTTCCAACGCAGCCGCGACGCCCTCGGCCTGGAGGTGGTTGACCTCTACCTGATCCACTGGCCCGTCCCTTCGCAGGGCCTGTACACCCAGGCTTGGAAGGAGATGGAGAAGCTCTACCAGGACAAGCAGATCCGGTCCATCGGCATCTCCAACTTCCTCTCGGACCACGTGGATACGCTGTTGCGGGATGCAGACGTAGTGCCGGCCGTCAACCAGATCGAACTGCACCCCACGTTCCAGCAGGCCGATCTTGCAAACAAGTGCCGTGACCTCAGCATCGCCGTTGAAGCGTACAGCCCTTTGGGACAAGGCAAGGACCTGAACGCCGAGGTAGTGGCCCTGGTGGCTGCCGCACACGAAACAACGCCAGCACAGGTAATCCTGGCCTGGCACCTCGCGCAGGGAACCATCGTGATCCCCAAGTCCGCGGACTCCGCCAGGATGCGCGAGAACCTAGGCGCCGCCGATCTCACCCTCACCCAATCCGAACTGGCTGCCATCACCGCCCTGGAGGCCGGCGCCCGCATAGGTTCCGATCCCGGCGTCGCGGCTTTTACCCAGCTCTAAACAAACCAAAAAGGAAACAACAGCATGCAGTACACCCACCTTGGCCGTTCCGGCCTGAAAGTTTCACGCCTCTGCCTGGGCACCATGAACTTCGGCCCCCAGACGGACGAAGCAACGGCGCACTCCATCATGGATTCCGCACTGGATTCCGGCATCAACTTCTTCGATACCGCCAACGTTTACGGTGGTACGGGCCACCGGGGATGGACCGAGGAAATCATCGGGCGCTGGTTCGCGAAGGGCGGCGAGCGCCGGGAACGGACAGTGCTGGCCACCAAGCTTTACGGCACCATGACGGATCGTCCCAATGAATCAAAGCTCTCCGCACTGAACATCCGCCGCGCCCTCGATGCCAGCCTGAAGCGCTTGCAGACGGACTACATCGATATCTACCAGTTCCATCACATTGATCGTCAAACACCGTGGGATGAGATCTGGCAGGCAATCGAAGTAGCCGTCCAGCAGGGCAAGATCCTGTATTCGGGCAGCAGCAACTTTGCTGGCTGGCACATTGCCCAGGCCCAGGAAGCCGCTCGCAGGCGGAACTACACCGGCCTGGTCAGCGAGCAGTCCATCTACAACCTCTTCCGGCGTGAGCTGGAGCTTGAGGTCATCCCCGCCGCGCAGCATTATGGCCTTGGCCTGATCCCGTGGTCGCCTTTGCAGGGCGGCTTGTTGGGTGGGGTGCTGAAGAAAGAAGAGCAGGGCGTCCGCCGCGCTGAGGGCCGGGCACTGGAAACCCTCAAGAAGCATGAGGACCAGATCCGTCAGTACGAGGATTTTGCCGATGAGCTGGGCCAGAAGCCCGGCGATGTCGCCCTGGCTTGGCTGCTTCATCAGCCTGCCGTGACGGCGCCGATCGTGGGACCGCGCACCCAGGAGCAACTGGACGCCGCAGTCCGCGCCCTGGACGTGACCCTCAACGAGGATGCGCTCAAGCGCCTCGATGACATCTTCCCTGGCCACCGCACCGCCCCGGAGGACTACGCCTGGTGAGCAGCCTCCTCCCACAAGCGGACACCGTCCGGCCGCGGAACATCCTGTTCATCGGCGGGACCGGCGTCATCAGTGCGGCTGCGGCTGACCGCGCCGTCGCGCTGGGCCACCGGCTGACCATCCTCAACAGGGGACGGTCAGCCGGGCGGCCGGTTCCCGAAGGCGCCGAGGTGCTCCACGCGGACATCCGGGACACCGAGGCTGTGCGGGAGGTTCTTCGCGGAAGGGAGTACGACGCCGTGGCCGACTTCATCTCGTTCACACCGGCTCATGCGCGGGCCGGCTTGGAGATGTTCCGGGGGAAGACTGGTCAGTACGTTTTCATCAGTTCCGCCTCGGCTTACCAAAAGCCGCCCAGCACCCTGCCCATCAGGGAATCCACTCCCCTGAAGAACCCGTTTTGGAAGTACTCGCAGGACAAGATTGCGTGTGAGGAGTTGTTGTTTGAGGCCTACCGCGAGCAGGACTTCCCTGTCACTGTGGTCCGGCCATCGCACACCTATGACCGGACCAAGATCGCACTGGTGGGCGGTTGGACTGACATTCACCGCATGCGCGCGGGAATGCCCGTGTTGGTTCATGGGGACGGGACCTCCCTGTGGACGCTGACCCACAGCCGTGATTTCGCCAAGGCCTTCGTTGGGCTCTTGGGAAGGCCGCAGGCTGTCAGCGAGAGCTACAACATTACTTCCGACGAGTTCTTGCCGTGGAACCAGATCTATCGTCTCTTCGCCCGGGCAGCCGGGGTTGAAGAACCCGAGCTGTTTCATGTTTCCTCCGAGACCATCGCCGCGCATAGCAAAGAGCTTGGCCCCAACCTCTTGGGTGACCGCTCGCACTCGGTGGTGTTCGATAACTCCAAGATCAAAGCACTCGTGCCGGATTACCAGGCAACCATCCCTTTCGCGGATGGTGCGAGGGAGATCATCGACTGGCACGATCAGCATCCCGGGCTGCAGGTAGTTGCGGAAGACTTCATGGAGCTGAGCGATCGGCTCTATGAGTGGTCTCGGCGGTAGCTGTTGCCAAGCAGCCATTGGCCAGCGTAGAACAGCAAAGAGACCCGCCGGTGGAGATTCAAGCAGTAGAGGAGATCATGCTCATGACACTTGCCCCGCTCATTGAACTCAACGACGGCTACAAGATCCCGCAGTTGGGGTTGGGTACATGGCCCTTGGATGATGCCCAGGTTGCTGACGCCGTAGTGGAAGCTGTTTCCTGCGGCTATCGACACATTGATACGGCGGTTAAATACGGCAACGAGACGGGAGTGGGCAACGGCATTCGCGCCTCCGGCGTGGACCGGGGCGCACTCTTCGTCACCACCAAACTGGACGGTGGGTTCCAAGGCGCGGGCAAGGCAGTGGCTGGGCTCGATGGCTCGCTGGAACGCCTGGGTCTGGACTACGTTGACCTGCTGCTGATCCATTGGCCGCTCCCCCGCCGAGACGAGTTCGTCTCCACGTGGAGGACCTTCGAGGAACTTCAGGCATCGGGCAAGGTGCGTTCCATCGGTGTTTCCAATTTCAAGCCCTCGCACCTTGACCGGCTGTTCCGGGAAACGGATGTTGTTCCAGCGGTCAACCAGATTCAGGTCAATCCCGCCATCCCGCGTCCTGTTGCCATCGCGTTCAACGAGCAGCACGGGATTGTCACGGAATCGTACAGTCCACTGGGCGCCAGCAGCGACCTCCTGAATGCCCCGGTTCTGGCAAGCATTGGCAACAAGCATGGAAAGACGCCGGGCCAGGTGGTTCTCCGTTGGCACGTCCAGCAGGGCCTGGTTGCCATCCCCAAGACCGCCAATCCCCAGAGGATGCGGGAGAACCTTGACGTCTTCGGCTTCGAGCTGGACCAGGATGACCTTAGAAGGCTACAAACCCTGGACGCCGGTCCTGATGCCGGCGTCGACTCGGACGTGCAGGGACACTAAGGGGACGGGGACACTAAGGGGACGGGACACTAAGCGTGGGGGAACTCAACATGGAAACAGCAGGCACAGAAAGACTCATCTGGACCGGGTCCTACACTGCGGACCGGAATGGAAATGGCGAAGGAATCGGCGCCATCACGCTGGATACAGACGGGAAACTCACTTCGCTTGGCCTGGCTGTGCCAGCGAACTCGCCGTCCTTCCTCGCCATTCACCCAACCCTCCCTGTGCTCTATGCCGTGGCCGAGGAAGGCAAGATGGTACGGGCCTACCGGCGTACCGGCACCGCTGAACTGGAGCCAATGGGCGAGCCGTGGCCGGCGGGCGAGGCTGCTTGCCACGTCGCCACGGATCCACAGGGCCGGTTCATTGTGGTTACCTGCTGGGGCGACGGCCAGGTCATTCTTTACGAACTGGACCACGACGGCGCCATCACCTCGCGAACCAGCGCGGAAGCCGCCGTCGACCCCCATCAGACCGGACCCACCGACGAGCCGCGGCCCAGCCGCGCACACTCAAGCCTCATGCTTCCCGATGGTCGAGTCATGACCACGGACCTCGGGCACGATCTTGCGAGGGTTTGGCGGTATGAGCCAGGCCAAGGTCTGTTGCCCGATCACCACGTGATCCTGCCCAAGGGCTCCGGCCCGCGTCACATGGTGCGGCATCCCAGCGGTACGGTTTTCATCGACACGGAGTACTCGATTGAGGTTGCAGCTCTCAGGGCCGAACCCCAAGGAGTCTACGAACTCACGGCCGTGGTTCCCGCCAGCGTCAACAAAGCGTTCGACGGCGACTCCGCCGCCGAGATTGCAATGTCCACTGAAGGTCGGTTCATCTACGTGGGAGTCCGCGGCTCCAACCGGATCTGTGTCCTGAAGGTAGGCGCACAAGGCACGGACGTGACACCCCTTGCAGATATACCAAGCGGGGGCGACTGGCCACGGCACCACCTGGTCCACAACGGCTGGCTCTTGGTGGCCCATGAAGGTTCCAACGACGTCCTGAGTTTCAGGCTCGACCCCGAAACCGGCCTGCCCGACGGGCCCCTGGGCAGGATGGAGACGGGGTCCCCGAGCGTGCTGGTTCCGGCGGCTTAGGCCGCCCAGACCTGGACGTCGTCCGTTCCGCAGAACAGCTTACGGCCAGTGGGTTCAAGGACCACCCACAGCAGTTCCTGGTGGTGGGAAACGTCGTCAACACGGCCCGTACCTGCACCCCAGGCGACATCGTAGATCCAGACGCGATCCCCGGCGCCCAGTTCAGTCCACTGGGCGGCCGGCACGTGCCGGTAGTCGGCGGGCCTATTCAGAATGGAGCTGGTCATGCTTGGACTTCGCCGGCGGTCCGAAGCCGCCAGACTGTGGGCAATCCGTTATGCGCGGGTAGGACGTGACCTTCGGCAAACACCAGGACGGCGTCGGGCTCAGCGTCCGGGCTCCACAAACCCGAGGCCGGGCAGTGGGAACCGGTGGGCATGACTCGGGTGGCTCGTTCGCGCAGGAGGGCGATGCTCTTCATCGTTGAAACTCATCCTTGGGTAGTTCAGGGCGCTGCATGCTGTGAAGCAGTGCCTAGTGTGAAGCAGATCTCCTCAACCCTATGCAAGTCATAGACGCTTCGTTATAGGCAATTGCATAGCATTTCCGCATGGTGTCATGCAGGCGAACAACAGGATTTAGGCTCGTTCTCGGGTAAGAGCACTGCAAACGCTTCCAGTATTGGCCGTGTAATAGCTCTTCACATGCGGAAAATCGTCTAATTCTCTGGATCAGGACACCGCAAGCGCTTACAGTTGTGAGTTGCCACACAACAGAGTCGTTTAGCGGAAGGTTCCATCACTTGCTATCTCGCAGCTATAGATCCATTGTTCCCGCCGTCGTACTCGCCACCGCAGTGGTGACGGCTTCCACCGTTCTCCCCGCGAGCGCCGCCACCACCAAGAAACCAAGCCCCGATCCCGCCGCCCAACACTCGATCCGCGGCGGCGTCAGCAATCAGAACTTCTACTTCGTCATGGCTGACCGCTTCAACAACGGCACGAAAGTCAACGACGACGGCGGGCTGGGCCCGGATCCGATGGTCTCCGGCTACGACCCCACCGGCAAGGGCTTCTACAACGGTGGTGACCTGAAGGGCCTCCAGGACCGTTTGGACTACATCCAGGGTTTGGGAACCAACGCCCTCTGGCTCACGCCAAGCTTCAAGAACAAGGCAGTCCAGGGCGGTGGCGAGTTGGACAACAGCTCAGCTGGCTACCACGGGTACTGGGTTACGGACTTCACGCAGATCGACCCCCACCTGGGCACGAACGCTGAACTTAAGACACTCATCGAAGCGGCCCATGCCCGCGGCATAAAGGTCTACTTCGACATCATCACCAACCACACTGCGGACGTGATCCAGTATCAGGAGTCTGAGTCAGCGCCGTACGTTTCCAAGGAAAGCGAACCGTACCGCACGGCGGCCGGTGAGGCTTTCGATGACCACGACTACGCCGGTACGCAGGACTTTCCAGCGCTGGATCCAGCCACTTCCTTCCCCTACACGCCGGTGGTCCCCGAAACCGAGAAGGACGTCAAAGTTCCCGCCTGGCTCAACGATCCCACGCTCTATCACAACCGGGGAAACACGACCTTTTCCGGCGAGGACGCGCTCTACGGCGACTTCTTCGGCTTGGACGATCTGTTCACGGAGAATCCCCGCGTGGTCAACGGCTTCGTTGATGTCTACAAGAGCTGGATCCGGGATTTCGGCATCGACGGCTTCCGCATCGACACCATGAAGCACGTGAACGATGAATTCTGGCAGCAGTTCGGCCCCCAGGTCCTGAGCTACGCCAAGGAGCAGGGCAAGGACGAATTCTTCATGTTTGGCGAGGTCTTCGACACCTCAAAGAGCGTCACGTCCAAATTCACCACCAGGAACAAAATGCAGGCCGTGCTCGACTTCGGTTTTCAGGGAGCTGCCCGCAGCTTCGCTTCCCAGAGCAGCAAGGCCAGTGGTTTGGCCGAGTTCTTCAACGGAGATGACTGGTACACGGATGCGGATTCCAACGCCTACCAGCTGCCCACCTTCCTGGGAAACCACGACATGGGCCGTATCGGCACGTTCATCGCCCAGGACAACGCCGGGGCCTCCGACGCCGAACTCGTCGAGCGCGATGAACTCGCCCACGAGCTGATGTATTTCTCCCGGGGTAACCCCGTTGTCTACTACGGAGACGAGCAAGGATTCACGGGGGCAGGTGGGGACCAGGACTCGCGCCAATCGATGTTTGCCAGCAAGGTTCAGGAATATCTTGACGACGACCTTCTGGGCACCAGCGCTACGCATGCAACAGACAACTTCGATACCGGGCACCCGCTGTACAAGAAGATCAGCGAACTTGCTGCACTCACCGCCGAGCACCCCACCCTCCGCAGCGGCGCACAGCAGAACCGGTACGCCGCCGACGGCCCCGGGATTTACGCCTTCTCGCGCATCGATGCCAAAGAGCAACGTGAGTACGTGGTTGCCGTGAACAACAGCGAGAGCGCGCAGACAGCCGAGATCCCGACGTACGAGGCGAAGCAGCCGTTCAACCTCGTTTATGGCGACGCTGCAGCCGATGCAAAGACTGACACGCAGGCGAAACTGACCGTCACAGTGCCTCCGCTTTCCACCGTGGTGTACCAAGCAGCGGGGCGACTCGCGCAATCCAAGGCGGCACCCGGCGTCGTACTCAAGAAGCCGGTGACGGCTGCTGGTGACCCTTCCCGCCTGAAGGTGGCGGCAGACGTCGACGGTAAATCGTTCTACGAAGTCACTTTCCAGGCGCGGACGGCGGGCGGCGAATGGCAGTCGATCGGCACGGATGACAACGCGCCGTACCAGGTGTTCCACGACGTATCTTCCCTGGAGTCGGGCGCGTCAGTGGAGTATCGCGCGGTGGTGCTGGACAACAGGGGACAGACCTCCGCGAGCGAGCCGCGGAGTGGCGTGGTGGGTGAGCCTGTGCAGCCCGAAACCGTGACCGTTGCAGGCAGCCTCAACACCGAGCTTGGCTGCACGGAGGATTGGCAGCCGTCGTGTGAGCAGGCGTCGATGACTTACGAACCAACGCACCGTCTGTGGCAGCTGAACGTCCCGAACCTCCCGGCAGGAACGTATGAGTTCAAGGCCGCGATCAACGGCTCGTGGGACGAGAACTACGGAGCGGGTGGCGTTCTGAACGGACCGAATGTGGTGTTCACGCACAGTGGCGGCGCTGTCACATTCCTCTACGACCACGCAACGAACCTGATTACCGCCGCGGTTGCCGGTCAGCAGCCTGCTGCCGTATCCGTTCCCGGCAGCCTGAACTCCGAGCTCGGTTGTGCCGGCGACTGGATGCCTGATTGCCCGCAGGCCCAGCTTGCCTTGGATCCTACCGATGGCACCTGGAAACTGGCAGTGCCGAACCTCCCTGCAGGGAACTACGAGTTCAAAGCCGCGATCAACGGCTCCTGGGCTGAGAACTACGGTCTGGGCGGCGCCGCGAACGGCAGCAACATAGCCCTTAAGCACGACGGCGGCGCGGTCACCTTCCGGTACGACCCCGCCAGCCATCTACTCACCACCCGCTAGCCCAACTACGTAGCAGCTGATGCCCTTTTGAACGCTCAAAAGGGCATCAGCTGCTACTCAGATGGGGTTCCTAGTTGTAGCTCACGCTCAGGAGCATCGCCTTCAACTGGGCGTACTGCGTGCTGCCCATCCAGGCCTTCGCTGCTTCAGGGGTGGCGAAGGTGGGCTGCTTGTCGAAATCGAACACGACGTATGCGTTCATGAACCCGTTGGGCATCCGGATCAGGTTGGTGCCGGAAGAAGTAACTCCTGCCTCCAACTCGGACGACAACCGAATATCCATGGCGTAGAAGGGAGGATCGTCCGTCGGGCCTGTACGCGGTGAAGGCATGCCCTCGTAGGCGGGCCCGTCATAGGGGATGTATTGGACTTTGTTCGAGAAGAAGCCAAACTCCACTTGCCCCCCAGACGTGTCCCTGACGCCAGGAACCACTGCCCGGTCGAGCACTGTCCGGTCCACGCTGCCCGCCGTGCCGTCACCGTAGAAGCCGCTATTGATGCGGGCCACCTCGGCGCCCGCGCTGTCCAGGATGGTGGCCCCTTGGGATGCGGCCTTCGTTTCCTCCGAAAGGTAGGGCCCCTGCTCCGTCTGGACAGTCCAACCGCTCGGGTAGTTGAAGGAGATGTGTCCATCCGGGAAGGTGAACTTTTGCAATGCTGCAACTGGCGGCACGGTTGGCGTAGGCGTTGGTGCCACCGGAGGAACGATCGCAGGCGCCGGCTGAGTGGGCGTGACCGGCGTCGGAGCACCGGAAGGGGTCGCTGAAGCGCTGGCCGAAGAAGTGGCGGACACACTCGGCGTTGGCGTTGGCTCAGGTGTGGTGACGGTGACTGCCGGAGCCGGCGTCGAGCTGATTGGCCCAAAGTTGGCCGCCACGAGGACACCGGCAGTGACGGCGGCGGCTCCCAGCAACAGCGCTCCGGCAATCCGGACCTTTCGGTTCCTGCGATCCTGGAGCGAGCTCACGCCAGCCGGCACAGTGTCACTGAACACCCGAGGGCCTGTCAGCATCCGGGCCAAGGCTTCTTCGCCGTTGATTTCGGCCTCTGGTTCCTGGGCAAGAGGGTCGATCGAGGAAATCTGGCTCTTGATCTGGTCCATCTCAGACTCCCATCTTGTGTGTAGTCGTTTCGACACCTGCAGGCATCTGTTTCCGGAAAGCACCACGTGCGCGGTGCAAGCGGACCTTCGCTGCGGATTCACTGCAGTTCAGAACCCGCGCGATTTCGACGCAGCCCAAGCCATCCCAATACGCCAGCTGGAGGATGTCCCGGTCCTGTTCGCGGAGCCGGGCCATGGCATCCTGTACCACGACGTTCTCGGAGTCGTCCCCGAAACGCTCCACCGCCGTCGTGCGTAGCTTTTCCTGCAGCGCCTGTTGGCGATCACGACTCCGGTAGGCATTCCCCACGAGATTGCGGGCGACAGTGAGCAGATACGGGAGGTCGGGTTGAGAGTCGTCGTCCCATTTTTGCCAGATGACCCGGAAAACGTCCGCCGCGATTTCTTCGGCAATTTCCGCCGATTCCACCCTGCGGCGGACAAATCTGAAAACGGACGGATAGCTGTTTTTGTGAATGGCGATAAACGCCAGTTCGCGCTCGGAAAGCACGATTTTCCCCCTGAAAGTAGTGTCCTGAACTGCAGGATACTTCTTTAGTTTCCGGCCGGGGTCTTGTGGTTACATGCGCTGGGAGAATTTACGCCAGCCAGAAACCGCCCACGCGATCAGGAACAGGCACACCAGGACCAGGCCTGCGTCGCCAAGCTCGATCCCTCCCAGCCACGTAGTCAGCGGGTCCTCGAGTTCAAACGCCGCGTTGACGAATCCCCCGAGCGTGATCAAGGAGATGAACAGGGCCGAGACAGCCGAAATGCCGGTGATCACCACATTGAAGCCAAGCTTGCGCTGGGGGTCCTTGATGGCCGAGCTGTACATTTTCATCATGGCCACGCCGTTGATGGAATCGCACAACGTCATGGCCGCGGCGAACGCGAACGGGAGCGCCATCAAGGCAAACGGCGAGACTCCGGCGATTGACGCCGTCGTGGTGATAACAAGTAGTCCGATGGTGGTGGCCGTATCGAAGCCGAGCCCGAAGAGGAAACCGATCACATAGATGTTCCGCGGCCGCTCCACCTTTGACAGCGGCTTGGCCAGCAACCGGGCAACGAATCCTTTGGCCTCAAGGTCTTCTTCACTGATCGCTGCACCCGCCTGGACGCGCCAGTACACCTGCGTGGCACGCATGAATGCAGAGCCGTTGAAGAGGCCCATTCCCAGCAGGAACAAACCCGACACTCCGCTACCGATCAAGCCCAGCACCTTGTTGCCCGCCGTGCCGTCCTCCATGAATTGGCCTATCAACGTTGCGCCCGCCACCACGAGGAGCCCCGCCAGGATGACCACGGAACTGTGGCCCAGGCTGAAAGCGAAGCCGACGCTCACTGGATCCTTGCGCTGCGCGACGAACTTGCGCGTGGAGTTATCGATCGCAGCGATGTGGTCCCAGTCGTAGCTGTGCTTGATTCCGGCCACGTAGGCGGTGATCACCAAGCCGAGCGCCAAAGGCTGCGCCGCCCCTGCCGAACCCAGCAGCAAAAGCACGACGGCGGCAACGTGCAGGGCGCCGACCGCCCCGAACGTGAAAAGTAGCCGCGTGCGCAGTGGCAACTTCTCCCGATCCCGGTACATGGCGGCGAACTCCATCAGCGCAGGCATCAATACTTCCTCAAGTTCACGGGTCCCTGACCATACCAACGTTCACGGAGAACGCTAGTGAGAGAGCCCAGCAAATTTTGGAGTTCATCGGTGCTGTTGGACAACGATCTCAGCACAAGCCCCGTGGTCCCTCCAACACTATTGGTCAGCGATACGCCCGTGTAAGCATCGTGCTCCCGCGTCACGTGGTACAGCTCGTCCGCAAGCTGCTGGTCCACCCTCGGATCAACAACCACCAACGATCCCAGGTGGCTGAAACCCTCCATGAACCCCAAGCCAGTTACATCACCCAGCGGCGGCCGTATCAGGAGGTTATCGAGGGCCAATAGCCGGGATTCCTCCCCGGTTTCCACATGAATCTCATTACGCAGCCGCAACTCCTCATACCGGAACACCCCGCCGTCCGGCGACCACCCCGGCGTGACCACCTCGGCCATGACAAGGCTCGACGTCGGGTGGAGACTGATACGCGAATTCTGTCGATAACTCGCCTCCCGGTAGGCGATCAACTGGTCGGGCAACAACTCCAATCGCGTCCCCTCCCCCAGCCGCACATGCATCCGTTGTTCAGCAAACGACCCCGGAGTCCGATAAACCTTCGTAGCCGACTGCGTAGTCAACAACAAATCCGCCCCAGCCTCGACCTCCACGTCAACAACAAACAAATCCGCCCCCAAAAACGCCCCGCCAGGATTCACGATGACGTAGCAAACCTGCCCACTCTGATCGAGATAGTGCGGCCGCAACACTCTCAAAGCGCCCTCATGAAACTGCCGAGAAGCAACAGACCTCCCGCCACGCACACTGACGCAAAGCTCAAGCCGCCCCCGGACAACCCGCTCCGAAGGGCCCAACGCGGACTCGGGCCCTGAGTCATTTATCGGGGCCGGGCCTTCCGTGCCTTTTTTGCGGGGCGACTCGACCGCAGAAGGGGCGGAGCCGGGTGTAGGGGGCCGCGGCGTGGCGGGCATCGCGAAGCGGGCACGGCCCCCTACATCCGGTGAGGCCGCCGGACTATGAACGCTCATGATGCCAAGTCGAGCATCAGGACGTCCCGGCGGATCCAGTTCAGGACGGCGTCCAACCCTTCGTCCGTTTTGAGGTTCGTGAAGCAGAAGGGCTTGTTGCCGCGGAATTCCTTGGAGTCCCGCTCCATCACTGAGAGGTCCGCTCCAACATGGGGCGCAAGGTCCGTTTTGTTGATGATGAAAAGGTCGGATTTGATCATCCCTTGGCCGGCTTTGCGGGGGATTTTTTCGCCTTGGGCTACGTCGATGATGTAGATGGAGAAGTCGACGAGTTCGGGGCTGAAGGTGGCTGAGAGGTTGTCTCCTCCGGATTCTACGAAGATCACTTGAAGGTCGGGGTGCCGGGTTTTGAGCTCCTCGATAGCCGCGGTGTTCATGGAGGTGTCTTCGCGGATTGCGGTGTGCGGGCAGCCGCCGGTTTCGACGCCGATGATGCGGTCTTCGGGGAGGATGCCGTTGGCCGCGAGGATTTTGGCGTCTTCGATGGTGTAGATGTCGTTGGTGATGGCGGCCATGGAAATGTCGCCGCTCATGTGCCGGGTGATCCGCTCGACGAGTTGTGTCTTGCCGGCTCCGACCGGTCCGCCGACGCCGATTTTGATGGGTTCAGACATGTGTCCTCCTGTTAGCTCATGAAAATGCGGGCGCGTTGCCGCTCGTGCCGCATTTGTGAAATTTCAAGTCCGGGACTCACGGCCCCAAAGTCGTCCCAGCACAGTTGTGCTACAACCTCGACGGCGGCAGCAACGGCGTCGTGCGCGTGCCGAAGTACCCGTTGCCCGGCGTTCTGTCCGAGCGGAATGGCGCGCACGGCGTTCTGCGTCAAGGAAGTAACGGTGGCAAACAGATACGCAGCAAGCGCCTCTTCAAAGGGAACACCCAATGACCGCGCAATCACGCCAAAGGCCAAGGGCTGATGCCCCACAGCATCCCCCTCACGAAGCAGATCCCGATAATGATCCAACTCCGCCGACGGAAACACCTCCCCACCAATCTCCAGCAGCCGTCCCCCCATTTTCAAAGAAGCCTCCCGCACCTCCCGAGCCAACAACTGCGAAGAAAGAACAGAATCCAACAAACCAACATCCACCCCCTCATACAAGAACCGCACAGCCAACCCATCCGAATAGGTCAACTGCTGCGCAAGGAAGGCATGGAGCCAAGTGCCGAACGTAACCTCATCCCCCACAAGCCCACGCTCGATGTAGCCCTCAAACCCCAAAGAATGAGCAAACGCCCCCGTAGGCAACGCAGAGTCCGTCAATTGTTGAAGAGCCAGCTGATATGTCGCACTCATCGGCAACCTCGTTGGCCCGCAGGGCTGACGCTGGCCCGACAGGCGAAGGCGGGTGATAGGGGCCGCGGCGTGGCGGGCATCGCGAAGCGGGCACGGCCCCTATCACCCGCCGAAGGTTCGCCAACCACGACAGGTGCGCCCGGACTTTGGGTGTGAGGATTAGTGCGAATGCTCAGCATGGCGGAATGGCACCGGCATGACCCGCTCTTGCCTGTCGTAGGGGACGCCGACGCTCTTCAGATAGTCCTCGACGGTGTGGTCATACTGGCACACCATGACGTCGGTTCCGTACTCAGACAGGGAGTCGAAGAACTGTGCCTGTAGATGCCGGTTGCCGAGGGAGTGCGCGACGACCCCCATTTCGTGGATGCTCCGCGGGGCAATGACGAGGACGTCGGTGGGCAGCACGGAGATGACGATGAGGTTGGTGTCGTCGACGGCGAGGATGTCGCCGTCGCGCAGGTCGCCGGATCCGGTGGGGAGGCGAATGCCGAGTTCTTTGCCGTGGTCGGTGGTGACGCGTTGGATGCGTTTGACGAGCAGTGCGCTGGGGAGGACGACTTTTTCTTTGTGGTGGCTGGCATAGTCGTCGGGGTGCTCGTGGAGGTTGCCGA
Source organism: Paenarthrobacter sp. YIM B13468 (assembly GCF_042788025.1). Lineage (NCBI taxonomy): Bacteria > Bacillati > Actinomycetota > Actinomycetes > Micrococcales > Micrococcaceae > Paenarthrobacter > Paenarthrobacter sp. YIM B13468. The sequence continues at coordinate 43,233 of NZ_JBHZPI010000026.1, forward strand.
GGATTTTTTCGATGATCACGGGGTCGCCTATGGGTTTAGAAGAGGTGGTAGCGCTGCGCCATGGGCAGCACGTCGGAGGGTTCGCAGGTGGCTTCGACGCCGTCCACTGTCACCTTGTAGGTTTCGGGGTCGACGACGATGTCCGGGGTTTCGCCGTTGAACTTCAGGTCGGCTTTGCGCAGGTTCCTGATGCCGGCGACGGGCCGGATGATGCGTTCGAGGCCAAGTTCGGCCGGTACTCCGGCGTCGACCGCTGCTTTGGAGAGGAAGGTGATGGACGTCTGCTGGAGTGCCTTGCCGTAGGTGGCGAACATGGGCCGCATGGTGCGGGGCTGGGGCGTCGGAATGGAGGCGTTGGAGTCGCCCATAAGTGCGTAGGCGATCTGTCCGCCTTTGATGACGAGTTCGGGTTTCACTCCAAAGAAGGCGGGGTCCCACAACACCAGGTCGGCGAATTTCCCTTCTTCCACGGAGCCGATGACGTCGGCCATGCCCTGTGCGATGGCGGGGTTGATGGTGTATTTGGCGACGTAGCGCTTGAGGCGGAAGTTGTCCGAATCTGCAGCACCATGCACAGCGCCGGACGGATCCTGAAGTACCCCGCGTTGCCGTTTCATGGCATCAGCCACTTGCCAGGTCCTGGTGATCACTTCTCCCACGCGGCCCATTGCCTGGGAGTCCGAGGATGTGATGGCGAAGACGCCAAGATCGTGCAGGACGTCCTCGGCTGCGATGGTTTCCGCGCGGATGCGGGAGTCTGCGAAGGCCACGTCTTCCGGGATGTCCGGGTTGAGGTGGTGGCAGACCATGAGCATGTCCAGGTGCTCTTCAATGGTGTTCTTGGTGTACGGCAACGTGGGGTTGGTGGACGCGGGTAATACGTTGGGCAGCCCGGCAATCTTGATGATGTCCGGCGCGTGGCCGCCACCGGCACCCTCGGTGTGGAAGGTGTGGATCACACGGCCGTCGATCGCATTGAAGGTGTCTTCCACGAACCCGCACTCGTTGAGGGTGTCCGTGTGAATCGCCACCTGGACGTCATATTCGTCGGCCACGCGCAGGGACATGTCGATGGAGGACGTGGTGGAGCCCCAATCCTCATGGACTTTCAGGCCTACGGCACCAGCGCGGATCTGCTCTGCGAGGGGCTCGACGGCGGATGCATGGCCTTTGCCTAACAGGCCGATGTTGATGGGGAGCCCTTCGGCGGCCTGGAGCATCCGCGAGATATGCCAGGATCCGGGCGTGATGGTGGTGGCTTTGGTTCCTTCCGCAGGCCCGGTGCCGCCGCCCACCATCGTGGTGACGCCGCTGCAGAGTGCGGTGGGAACCTGTTCGGGGGAAATGAAGTGGATGTGGGTGTCGATGCCGCCAGCTGTGAGGATTTTCCGTTCGCCGGCGATGATCTCCGTGCTGGCACCGATCACGATGTCCACGCCGTCCATGATCTGGGGGTTGCCCGCTTTGCCGATCTTGAAAATGTGGCCGTCCTTCAGGGCGACATCGGCTTTATAGATTCCTGAGTAGTCCAGGACGATGACGTTGGTGATGACGGTGTCCGGGATGTCCTCCGAGCGCGTCGCCTGGCCGTTTTGGCCCATGCCATCGCGGATTACTTTGCCGCCGCCGAACACTACTTCTTCCCCGTAGACCGTGTAGTCCTTCTCGATTTCGAGGAAGAGTTCGGTGTCTGCCAGACGGATGGCGTCACCTGTCGTTGGGCCGTACAGCTCGGCGTATTGCCGGCGGGGAAGTTCGAAGCTCACTTGGCGTCTCCTTCCATGGCCACGCCCGGGCGAGCGGTCCCGCCAAGGCGTGTTCCGCCGTCGAGCTTTCCGTTGACAGCGTTGCTCAAGCCGAAAACTTCGCGGAAACCTGCCAACTCCACCAGGTTAATGGTCTTCTTGTCGCCGGGTTCGAAACGGGCCGCGGTACCGGCGGGGATGTCCAGACGCCGGCCATAAGCCGCTTCACGGTCAAACTCCAGGGCACGGTTGGCCTCGGCGAAGTGGTAGTGCGAGCCGATCTGGACGGGCCGGTCACCTCGATTGACAACTTCGACGGCAATCGCCTCACGGCCGCTGTTGCAGGCGACGGGCTCGGGGCGGAGCCTGTATTCACCGGGGATCATGGGGGCTCCTATCGAATGGGGTTGTGGACAGTGACGAGCTTGGTGCCGTCGGGAAACGTGGCCTCGATTTGGACGTCGTGGATCATCTCGGGCACGCTTTCCATGACGTCTTCGCGACGCAGCAACGTGGTTCCGTAGCTCATGAGTTCCGCAACGGATTTGCCGTCCCGCGCGCCCTCGATGAGCTCGTAGCTGATGATTGCGATGGCTTCGGGATAGTTCAGCTTCAATCCGCGAGCCTGCCTTCGCCTGGCCAGATCGGCAGCCACCACGATCATGAGTTTTTCCTGCTCACGGGGCAAAAGGTGCATTGATTCTCCTTCAAGCTGCTACAGGGGTGCACACGTAGGGACAGTTTGTGATCAGCGTAAGGACTGGAAGTTTCGGCCACATTTCCAGAGGGTCTCACTCAGCTGTGGGCTTGGCCGCCGCTCGATGTTTTCGGAACTGCCACACGCCCAGGAGGACAACCACGACGACGCCCACCACCACTGCGGCACCCCGCCCCACGGCATGGGCTAATTCCTCGTACGAGTTGCCCGCGACGAATCCCAGGGTCACGAACAAGGCGCCCCAGATGATGCCGCCGGTGAAGTTCCAGATTGCGAAGCGGCGGTATGGCATTCGGCTCAGCCCGGCGAGCGCGGGCATCACCGCGCGGAAAAAGGCTGTGAAGCGGCCAAGGAACACGGCGAGGCCGCCGCGGCGGGCAAGGAAATCTTCGGCCTTTTGGAGCTGCGCCCTTCTCTTGTCCAAGAGTTTCAGGGCCATGATCCGTGGACCGAGGTGCTTGCCGATCTCGTAGCCGACTGTGTCACCGAGGATGGCTGCGGAGATGACCACCAGGATCATTCCCCATAAGGGAAGATCGCCCCGGCTGGCGAAGACTCCCCCTACCACCGCGGCGGTTTCGCCTGGGATTACGAAGCCGATAAACAAGGCATCCTCGGCGAAGACCAACGCGAAGACTATGCAGATCACCACCAGTGGGCTGGCGTGAAGGAGTCCGTCGAACAACGACTGCATAGGGCTGAGTGTGGCAGATCAGCGGTTCTGATGGGAGTCGCTTCGGGCTGTGTTTTAGTGCGGCTTATCCATAGACAAGCCTAATACATCATTAATATACTAGTTGAGTACTTCACGTTACACCGTGATCAGCTCGATGAGGAGTTAAACAGCTCATGCAGAAACTCGCACACCGGCTCGAACGCCTGGGCACCGAAACTGCGTTCAGCGTGGCGCAGGCCGCTGCCGCTTGGAAGGCCAAAGGGAACCTGGTGTACCCCTTCCACCTTGGCGACATCAATATCCCAACGGCCCCTCACATCGTTGAGGCCATGAACAAGGCAATCACCGATGGCTACACGGGCTACTGCCCCGGTCCCGGTATCCCCCAGCTTCGGGAAGCCCTCGCCGAAGACCTCGGCGCACGCCGCGGGATGGAGTTCTCCCCCGATAACGTGGTGGTGATGACCGGCGGCAAGCCCGTTATCACCAAGTTCCTGCAGGCCGTCATGAACCCCGGCCAGGAGGTGCTCTACCCCAACCCCGGGTTCCCGATCTACGAATCCCAGATCGAATACCTCGGCGGCACCGCTGTCCCTTACCGTTACGTCCCCACAAGCGACGGTTTCGCAATCGACCTCGACCAGGTGCGGGCATCAATCACCCCGAACACGGCCGCGATCATCTACAACGACCTGCAGAACCCCATCTCCGCCGAATCGACGGCGTCCGAACGCGAGGCCATCGCACAGATCGCACAGGAGCACGATCTCTGGGTGCTTTCCGATGAGGCCTACTTCGAGACGCGCTATGAAGGAGTCTCGAGCTCGATTGCCTCCCTTCCGGGCATGGCCGAGCGCACCGTCATTCTCTACACGTTCAGCAAGAAGTTCGCCATGACGGGCTCCCGGCTCGGCTGTGCCGTTGCCCCGCTTGAAATCGCGAAGGTGCTCAGCACGCTCAACACCAACGATGAATCATGCACCACCCACTACGTGCAGTGGGCCGGCATCGAAGCCCTTCGTGGCCCCCAGGAACCAGTGCAGCAGATGCTGGACATCCTGAAGGAACGCCGGGATACCGCATGCGGGATCGTCAATGCCATCCCGGGAATGAGCGTGGCAGTTCCGCAGTCCACGTTCTACCTGTTCCCCGACGTCACCGAAGCCATGGCTCGTTTGGGGTACTCGGCAGTGGGCGACTTCGCCAGCGACGCGCTGTACAAGACCGGGGTTTCGTTCTGCACGCGTGAACACTTCGGCCGGCGCCTGCCCGGCGAGGAGCGGCAGTACATCCGGCTCGCGTACTCGGGCATCGAAGTGCCAGACATCCGCGATGGCCTGGGCCGCCTGCGTGAATGGATCGAGACGGCATGAGCCGCATAGTCGTCACCGGACGTGTACCCGAACCCGCGCTCCAGAAGCTCCGCGCCGAACACGAGGTGGATGCTTGGGAGGGCTCGGACTCCATCAGCCGCCAGGAACTTCTGCGGCGGGTGGCAGCAGCCGATGCCATAGTGAGCCTGCTGACTGAACGCATTGACCCTGAACTGCTGGACGCCGCCGGCCCGCAGCTCAAAGTAGTTGCGAACGTAGCTGTTGGCTATGACAACATCGATGTCCCCGCCTGCACCGAACGAGGTGTAGTTGCCACGAACACGCCTGGCGTGCTCATCGACGCCACAGCCGACATCGCCCTCGGCCTCATCCTCATGGCCACGCGGCGGCTCGGCGAAGGGGAACGGCTCATCCGTTCCGGCCAGGCCTGGAAGTGGGGAATGTTCTTCCTGCTCGGCAGCAGCCTGCAGGGCAAGACCTTGGGCATCGTCGGCATGGGTGGCATCGGCCAAGCCACCGCACGCCGGGCCAAGGCCTTCGGTATGGAAATCGTCTACCAGTCCCGCAGTGAAATCGACCCCGCCATCGCCGCGGAACTCGGTGCACGCCGGGTGGAACTGGACGAATTGCTGACCATTTCCGACGTCGTGTCCCTGCACTGTCCGTACGGACCGGCCACGCATCACCTGATCGGCGCCGAACAACTGGAAGCGATGAAGGACACCGCCTACCTGGTCAACACTGCGCGGGGTCCAATCGTCGACGAAGCAGCACTTGCCCTTGCGCTTCGCGAAGGACAGATCGCGGGCGCAGGCCTCGATGTCTTCGAACAAGAGCCCAAGGTGCATCCGTGGTTGCTGGAGTTGGAAAACGTGACGCTCGTACCTCACCTCGGCTCCGCCACGGTGGAAACACGCACTGCCATGGCAGTACTCGCGGCGGACAACACACTCGCTGTACTCAAAGGTGAACAACCGCCTACTCCCATCAGCTAGGGGAACGGCAGTTGCTGTGGCGGCGGGTAATCCACCCGCCGCCACAGCCTTAACCCCGATGAACTAATTGTTCCGCCCGCGCGCGGCGACCTTCCAGGTGTCCACCACTGCGCCCTCACGAACCACAGTGACCTCGTCCACCAGGTTCATGGCCAGGCAAACGTGGTTCGGGATCAGCCTGAGCCGCGTGCCCAGTGCCGGCAGCTCCTCAGAGTCCGGCCAAACAACGGTGGCATGGTGTTCAGAAAGCGCTGTAATCCGGGCCTCCCGGTATTCGGGCAGGCGCCCATATCCGGTGGCCCAGTCCGGACGGTCGCTGCCCAGGATCTTGCTGCCCGCGTCCACAACCACCCTCCGGACATTCCCGCCGTCGGACTCGTGGCGGCTGACAACAGTCGCAGCGACAGTCAGCGCGATGTCATCCCATGTGCACCGTTCCAGTTCAAGCTGTTGGGCATCACCGAAAACATAGACGCCCGGGCGCAATTCCGTGGCCAGGGTTTCGGCGTCGAGCAATGCGGTCGGGGTGGAGCCGCCGCTGATGGTGCGGACCTCAAAGCCGGCGCGTTCCAGTGCAGCCGAAGCACGGCCGAGGGCGTCGTTCTCGTTACCCGCTGCATCCCTTGGCATTCCCGGCTTGTAACTGTGTCCGGGGAATGTGAAGACGCCGGCAATGTTCAGGCCGCTTGCTGCGGCCGCGCGGGCAACGTCCACCACTTCTCCGGGCAGCACCCCGCTGCGGTGATGTCCGCTGTCCACTTCGATCAGGACATCAATACTCCTGGCGTCGGCGCCCAACTGGCGGCCCATCGCCGTCGCGCTTTCCGCTGAATCGGTGCCCACAGTGATGGCACAAGTGTTGGCAAGCTTCCGCAGCCGCTCCGCGTGGTGCGCTTCAACCCAGAGCGGGTAGGCAATGAAAATATCCGTGGCGCCCCCGGCCGCAAAGACCTCGGCCTCCCCGATCGTCGCCACCGTGAGCCCAACCGCTCCGGCCGCAAGCTGCTTGGCTGCGATCTCCAGCGTCTTGTGTGTCTTCACATGGGGACGGAGCCTCAGTCCCCTGCTCAGCATGCTCGATGCCATGCGTTGGATATTGCGGTCGAGAACATCGACATCGATCATGATGGCTGGCGTGAGAATTCCGTCGGGGACTGCTTGGTTCATTCTTAGAACAGTAACGTCCTACGGCGCGGACTGCCTGACGCGCAGCGAGAACTCCGCTTCCGGCTGCTCCACTTTGTCAGCAGAACCTTTGCCTTCGATCCTGTTGATGAGGAGTTCGACGGCGCGCTCCGCAATTTCCGCGCGGCCAGGCTCCACTGTGGTCAACGACGGCGATGCGAAGCGCGCTTCGTCGATGTCGTCGAACCCCGCAACCGCTATTTCGTCCGGAACCCGCTTGCCGCGGACAAGGAGCTCGTGCAACGCCCCCAAGGCAACGACGTCGTTCAAACCGAACACGGCGTCGAATCCAACCCCGCTGTCCAGCAGCCTGGCGATCGCGTCCGCCCCGCCGTCGCGCCGCCACTCGCAGTCGATCACGAGGGTCGGGTCATACTCCACAGCAGCGGCAGCGAGCGCAGCTTTGTAGCCGCTAAGGCGTAGGCCGTTGCTGCCGGTTGTGTCGCCGTCGCGCGCGCCCAAAACGGCTATACGACGGCGACCTCCCGCCAGCAGGTGTGCGGTGACAGCCGCTGCTGCCTCGTGATTTTGAATGAGGACCATGTCCAGCCGCGGGTCCTGCACGAATTCGCCCAGCAGGACCAAGGGTTTCTTGCCGGCGGCCTGGATGATTTGCCCGGCGTCCAGCGACAGCGGGATGAAGAGGAGCCCGTCGGTGAGGCTGCGGAATTGGCCTTGCAGTGCAGATTTTTCGTGGTCGGCCTCGTTGCCGGACTGCTCGACGAGGACCCGGTAGCCGCGCGCCCAGGCCGCCTTCATGATGTCCGAGGCGAGCTCGGCATAGTACGGAACCGAGAGGTCGGCCAGCACCAGCCCGAGCATGCTGGTCTTGCCGGAACGAAGGCTGCGGGCCGTCAGGTTGGTTTCGTATCCGAGTTCTTCGATCGCATCCAGGACGCGTTGTTTGGTAGCAGGCCGGATGAACTCGTAATCGTTGATGACGTTGGAAACCGTCTTCAAGGAGACCCCGGCGGCCCGCGCGACGTCGTTCATGGTGACGGCCATCAATTTGCCCCTTCAATACCTTTGCCCCGGATCCGAGCACCGGGCTGCTGGGATACATCGTTGCAGATCACGTGGCTCTGTTGTGTTGCAGTGCTCAGGCGTAGTGTCGGTAGTAGGAGATTTCGGGTGTGGCTAAATAGGTCCGGAGTTGAATATCCGGGCTGTGCGCGAACTCGAGCGCATTGCCGCCAGCTGGAGTCAATCGCTCTGGCGTTGCCTGGAATGAGGCCGAAATGGCCCAGAACGATGCAGTACCCACAGCGGAGCAACTGCAGGACCTGCTGCTGGAGAGCCCGGGCTTCACGGAATTCCTCTTGGGCTTGACCACCATTTCGGCATCCTTGTTGGGCGGGGATGTCCCCATGCTCTGCGCCATCACCGTCGAGCGGAACGGGGGCCCGGCCACTGTCGCGAGCAGCACAGAGGCGGCCCAGCGCCTGGACGAGAAACAGTACGAGTTCGACGACGGGCCGTGCCTTACCGCGCTCCGGCAGCAACAGACCATTTTGGTTGATGATCTTCAGGCCGACGTCCGCTGGCACCATTACGCTGACGCTGTCTCACAGGAAGGTATCAAGACCATGTTGGCGGTACCGATCACCACCGACGATGACTCACGCGCCGCATTGAATTGCTACTCAACCGAAGCAGGCACGTTCGACCCTGAGACGGTGGCATCCATAGGGAAGCACGCGGAATCCTTATCCAGGATCCTGCGGCTGGCCCTTCGCCTGCACACCCCGGATCCATATCCGGTTCATTTGCGCTCAGCTTTTGAGTCGCGGGCGATAGTCGATGCGGCTATCTCCCTCATCATGATCCAGAACCGTTGCAGCAGGGACTCCGCACTCAGGCTCATCCAGTTGGCATCCCGCAACAGCGATAAGCGGCTGCATGAAATAGCAGAAGACATCCTCCAGCGGGCAGGTAGCGAAGATAAGGGGAACTCACATCAGAGGGGCCGGATAGAACCGGCGGGGCAGTAGGGCTCAGGAATAGTAAGGAAAAATAATGACTGAAACACAGGCGTCGCGCCACATCGCCAGCCCTCCCAGTTTTCTTGGTCCCTATGAGGACAAACTGGATCTGACGGACTTCGTTGAGCATCTGCAGGATCTCTTGGTGGAGAATGCCGATATCCGTGAATTCCTGCAGGACCTGGCTGAGTTGACTGCGCAGAAGCTCACTAGAAACGGAAATACAATTGCCTGCGGAGTAACAGTCATCCGGCAGAAGAAACCCGTGGCCGTGGCCGATAGCGATCCACTGGCCCGGAAGTTGGACGAAATCCAGAACAGCTTCGGCGATGGCCCTTGCCTTTCTGCCCTTCGTACACGAACGATCAGCCACGTCCCGAACGTTTACGAGGAAGATCGCTGGCCTGAGTACATGCGGGCCGCAGCGGCCTCCAACGTGGGCTCCGTCCTGGCCCTCCCGATGGAATTGAACAGCACGGCGGAGGCTGTGGTGAATCTCTACTCCACTCGCCCCCATGGCTTCACCCACGAGGACCTCTTGTCGGCAGAGCGCGTCACGGCCACAGGCGCAAAAGCTCTCCACCTGGCCTTGAAGATCGCCCAGCTGCGGGACGCACGCGAGAACCTCACCGCCGCTCTCGAATCCCGCACGACCATCGACACCGCCGTCGGAATCATCATGGCGCAGAACCGCTGCAGCCGGGACGCGGCCTTCCAAATCCTCGTCAGCGCGTCCAGCCACCGCAACATCAAACTCCGGGTAGTGGCACAGGGGATCATCGCCCACATTGCCGGCGACCGAAGGATCTCCGCAGCTTTCGAAGAATAGCAAGGAACCTGTCTACATGCGGTTTTTCTGGTCAAAAACCCATTAGGCTGGATTTGGAACACGGGAGTCCAGCGATTTCAAAGAATGTTTCAGTCGGCCAGCCGACCTGAACGGCCGGGAAGAAGGTCATGACCAAGAAGCAGCTTCCTCTGGACGAACTCTCGGGCGCCATCGGCCGGATCCTGGGCCTCCTGTTGACCGAGGAAAAGGTTGACCAAGCCGTTCAAAGCCTGTCGCAGGCCATCAAGGAATCCGTACCCGGCACCCTTGGCGCAGGAGTCTCCATCCTCGATTCGCAGGCACGGAGGACCAGCACCGGCTTCACTGACAGCATCGTGGAACAGACAGACTTCCTGCAATACGAGTTGGGCCAAGGGCCTTGCCTTACGGCTTGGGCTTCGGAAGAACCCGTGCTTATCGAGGACCTAAGCACGGACCCACGGTGGCCTGAATGGCGCACAGCCGTCAGCTCCCTTCCCATCAAATCGGCGGTCAGCGCACCCCTGATCGCGAACGGGCACAGCATCGGGGCTATTAAGGTCTATGCGCCGGAACCTTCGGTCTTTGACGCAGGCACAGTCACGCTAATGGAGCTCTTCGCTTCCCCGGCCGCCACTCTTCTTTCCCACATTCAAAGCAGCGAAATCCCCAAGCGCATCAGTGCGGGCCTGCAGGCCGCGCTGCACAGCCGCGATCTGGTCAACCGGGCCTGCGGGATATTGATGGAACGCCACAAGATCACCCATGAACGGGCCCTGCAGCAACTGATAGGGAACGCCCGCGACCAAAGCATAACCCTGCAGGAAGTCAGCGCCGAGCTTGTAGCCGGGATCCCGGCAGACCAAAACTAAGGCCGCAGGATATGGGCTTCGAACGTAAAGAACCCGAGCAACGCCGAAGGCTGCTGGAAGCCCTCACCGCGGCGCGGATCAGCACGGGCACACTGTGGCTGCAGTACTTCAGCATCGGCGGTTCCGTGGGTGAGTACGAAGTGGAGGCGTACCTGCAGGGAATGCTGTCCGTCCCGGAATTGGAAAGGGACCTCCTGGCAATGGCGGCAAACGAACTCCTGAACAACCAAGCCGGTCCCCACGCTCCATACGCTGACGAGGTTCCCTCCTCGGATTCCAACGGTTCCGACGCCGGTCCTGCTGATTCCGAACCCGATCTTCCAAGCGACGAAGCCGATCCCTCCTAGCTGTCACACAGCGCTCATCCGCCTGCAACGCCCCTGCAACATGAATGCGGAAGGCTGGAGCCACAAGGCCAATCGGCCAAGGTGGCAGCAGCCGGCGGAGGGGAGCAAACATGAGCGCGGCAAACAGGGATCTTTTCCAGGCGCTGAAGACGCAGGCCAGCTTGGCGCAGGCCTTTGGCACGTTGCCGGGCAGCCAGGAGGAGCCACATGCCCTTAGCCCCGGCGAGTACATAGAGGCGTGGCACAACGGCCGCCTTTACCACCGGGGCACGGTGCTCAAGACAGTCGCGGGTACCGATTTGTTCTGGCTCCAGGATGCAGAAACCGGGAGCCGACGACTGCTGGATATGGAATCCCTGGAAATCGTCGCGGCCGGGCAACCAGCTCCGACGCCCGCAACTCAGGCGCCGGAGCCCTTCCAGGACGCTCCGTCAGAAGCGAAGGTCACACCGATTTCGCTGTATCCGATCTTCCAGGACGGATCGCAAGCGATCGCCTAGGAATCCACCGACAACCGGATCATGCTCCAGCTCACGGCCGGAAGCGCCGCGGTGAGTCGGCCGCCGTCGAGCGTTACACTAACGTTCTCTGAGGGCAGGACGGACGTCGAATCATCCGCGGTTGCCTGCCAGTACGGGTCCTTGTTCGTGTAGGTGACGGCCTCAATGAGGCTGGTGGTCCCCAAACCCCCGACGGCGGCGTCGAGCGTGAGTGCGTCCGTCGCCGAACGGTTCACGGCGAAAACCACAACCTCCTTGGCTTCGGCGTCGTAGGTAGCCACGGCAGACAGCGCGTTGAAGCTTGCCGTCTTTTCGCTGTCCAGCTCCGGCGACTCAACAGCGAGATTCAGCACCGTGCCCGAGGCATGCTGGGAGGTGAGCGCGAACGGGTGGAACGTGGTCTGCTTCCAGGAGCGCCCGCCCGGCTCGGTCATGATCGGTGCAATGACGTTGACCAGCTGCGCGAGGCTGGCGGAGTGGACGCGATCCGTGTTGCGAAGCAATGCGATGAGCAGGTCCCCCACCACAACGGCGTCCGCCACCGTATAGCGATCCTCCAGCAGAACCGGCGCAACAGGCCAATCATCACCCGTGGGCACTTTGGACTCGTCGCGGGAACCGTGCCACACATTCCATTCATCGAAGGAGATGTTGATCTGCTTTTCCGATTTGGTTGCGGACTTCACGTGATCGATGTGGGCGACGAGGTCCTTGATGAAGGCCTCCATCCGGTGCCCGGCAGACAGGTGCTCCTGCAGGTCACCGAAGTCCTCGAAGTACTGGTGCGCGGAGATCAGGTCCACTAGCTCATACGTCTCGGTGAGGACAACGCGCTCCCATTCTCCGAAGGTGGGCATAGTCGGGCCGGAACTTCCGCATGCCACCAGCTCCAGGTCCGGGTTGACCATGCGCATGGCCCGGGCAGTTTCGGCGGCGAGGCGAGCATACTCGCCGGCCTCCTTGTGGCCGATCTGCCAGAAGCCATCCATCTCGTTCCCGAGGCACCACATAGTGATGTTGTGGGGCTCGACGGCGCCATTCTCCTTGCGCTGTTCGGATAGGGCCGTGCCGCCTTTGATATTGCAGTACTCCAGGATGTCCAGTGCTTCCTGCGTCCCGCGGGTGCCCAGGTTAACCGCCATCATGGGCTCGACACCGGCTTTCCGGGACCACTTGGCAAACTCGTCCACACCCACCAGGTTTGGGTCGCTTGAGTGCCAGGCAAGGTCAAGCCTCGTTGGGCGGTCCTTCTTTGGCCCCACTCCGTCTTCCCAGCGGTAGCCGGAGACGAAGTTACCTCCGGGATACCGGACCGTGGAGACACCCAACTCTTTCGTGAGTTCCAGGACATCGGTACGGAAACCGTCCTCGTCCGCCTTTGGGTGTTCGGGTTCGAAGATGCCTGTGTAGACGCATCTGCCCAGGTGCTCGACGAAGGCACCGAAGGTCTTCCGCCTGACGGGACCCACGATGAATGCGGGATCGATGGTGATTTTGGCGGTCGGGGTTTCCGGGTTCTGGGTTCCCAAAGGGCGTCCTTGTCTGCTTGCTGTGGATTGAGTCAATTTACAACGTTATAGAAACCATGTTGGTGGGGGCTGGGTGTGCGAGTCAAGAAGTTTTTCCGGGAAACCCAGGATTGTTCGGTTGAGGCTTGCGGGGTTCGCCGCACGGCGGAAATAAAAACAGGCCGGAGACTCAACGTCTCCGGCCTGCAGAGAGGGTGGGCCCTGTGGGGATCGAACCCACGACCCACGGATTAAAAGTCCGATGCTCTACCAACTGAGCTAAAGGCCCCTCCAGCTGTTGAAACAGCCATGAATACTGTACCTCAACGTCAAGCAAGTCGAGGAACGGAGTCGGCAACGCGGCGTCGTGACCCATTTTGAGCAAACAGCCGACGACGGCGCGCGGCGGCAGCGGCGTGTCGGCCCTCCTCCGGCGGCAAATTAGGTCGGGAAGGCGCGCGGGCAACAAGAAAGCAGCCAAAGAAACCGTTACTCGACCCCATCAGGGGCACAGGAGTACGGTGAACTCATGAGCGAACAGCCAGGATCACGTGCTTACGGCGGAGCGAACAGGCACCACAAGCCCAAGCCCTTCGCGCCCATCGATTTCGAACCGTTCGCTGGTGGAGCAGATCCCGCCCGCGTCTCCGAGGCTGCCCACCTGGCCGCCCAGGCGCTCGTAAAACGTGGCCGTGACAGCGACGACCCCAAAGTCACCCGTCGCCTGGTGAAGCTTGCCGACGAGCAGGGCCTCGAAGCCATCGCCGAGATGTGGGCCGAAAGCCCCGCCCGTTCCCTGCCCGGCGCTTTGTGGAGGCTCTATGCCCTCCGCGCCGCCACCATCCAGAACCCCGAGCGCATTTCCGTATACTTCAGGGCGGGCCGCGACACCGCCCAGGTATCCAACGTGGTTGCAGGGGCAGCGGAGCCACCGGGAGCCGACGAAATGAAGACCATGGCCGACGCTATTTTGTCTGGCGCCTTCGACGGCGATTTCGACGTCGCGCTGGAACGTTCCGCTGCATTTTGTCGGGTTGTTGCGCTCGGCCAGGCGACCCTGGCGGACGGGGCGGAGCACAGCAATGAAAGCCATGCAAGCAAGCTCACACGCAACTCACACCAGCTGGTAAAGACGGCCGAGGACCTCGAACACGCCGCCAACGCATGGCGATTGGGAGAGCTGGATTAGGGGCGAAAAACCCCGAAATTTACCCACGTCTGGCCTCGCCTGTCAATGTTGACTTAGCCCCACCGACGTAGAACACTGAAACTGGTGCCGAACCGCGAAACCCCCGGGCTTCAACTTATAGCCGCTTCGAGCGGCCTACCGCCGAGAGGCGTATCCGGTTCGGCACCATTTTTATGCCCGGAAGCAGTTCAGGGCTAGCCACCCCTGAATATGAGCCGGCGACCACACCCGCCCACTTACCGGTGGCCGTCGTCGTACCGGTAAAGTTGGGGCCGAAGCGGGAAGCGTCAAGTCAAGCAGCCCGCAGCCCATCCGTCCCCGGCCCGGAAGCGATATGAAGCTGCGCCTTTTCCCCCAGGAACCTGCCGGGCTGGTACTGCTCGCGCAGATGGCCAGCGTCATTGTGGCCGCCACCGGAACACTCTCAGAGATCCTCGGCGCCCAGGCCAGTGAGCATGAACGCCTGACTGAGGAACTTCACGAGCATGAGTCGAAGTCCCTGGACCTGCACTTTGCTCTCCTGACGCACATGCGCACCAGCTTTGTGAACCCGCTCCCCCGCGAGGACATGTACGCTCTGTCCCGCCACCTCAACGAGGCAATGGAGAAGCTCGACGCCGCGGGCGAGTTGGTTGCCCTCTACAAGCTTGAGCGCCTGCCGAAGCGCGCGGCCGATCAACTGGAGATCATCAGCCGCCAGGCCGAGCTGACGGTGGACGCCATGCGAAAGCTTGAGGACCTCGATGAACTTGAGGACTACTGGATTGAGATCCTCAAGCTGGCGAAACGTGCAGAGCGAACCCACCGCACGTGGGTGGCCGAAATGCTGAAGGATATGAAGTCCACCCAGTATGCGCGGCACCGGGACATCGCCAACCAGTTGGTGGAAGTGACCAAGGATATGCGGAAGATCGCCACACAGGTAGGCAGCATCATCGTCAAGGAATCATGACGTGATCGTTGCATTCCTGGTCCTCGTGGTGGGTTTGGCTTCAGGGTTCGCGTTTCTCAACGGCTTCCGTGACGTCTCCAATGCCGTGGCACTATCCACGAGGACACGAGCCCTAACGCCATCCGTAGCGGTTCTCCTGGCAGCTGTTTTCAACTTCATCGGCGCCATGCTCAGCGGCAGCTTCGTGCTCGCGTTCACGCAGTCCTGGATCACACTTCCCAATGGCATTGGCGGGCTCTCGATGCTGACCTCTGCCCTCGCCGCCTCCATCATCTGGGGCGTGTACGCGTGGTGGCGGGGCATCCCTTTGTCTTCCACCAACTCACTTGTGGGCGGCCTGATCGGCGCAGGCGCTGCGAGCGCGCTGGTGGGCGGGAACTCGATCAACGGTGTGGACAACGTCCTCCTTACCCAGGTGGCGCTGCCTTTGGTCCTGTCCCCTTTGATCGCTTTCGTTGCCGCATACCTGCTCGTATGGCCGGTGACTTGGGCGGCACGCTACACGCAGCCGAATGTCATCAACAGGCGTTTCCGCCGCGCGCAGGCTGTGTCTGCGGCGGCTGTTGCGTTCGGCCATGGGCTTCAGGACGGTCAGCGTACAGCCGCCGTTCTCCTGCTGGCCCTCGTGGCGGCCGGGTTGTCCAGCGGAGGTGAACTCCCCCTGTGGATCCTCCTTCTGACTGCGATCATGCTGACAGCTGGCACCATGTTTGGTGGCTGGAGGGTCTCGCACACCCTGGGTCACAAGTTGATCCGCGTGGACCCTCTTCGAGGCTTTGTGGCTCAAACGCTGACGTCCGTGATGCTCTTCGTCGGGGCCATCGGTTTGCAATTGCCACTGTCCACCACGCACACCCTGACGGCGTCCGTGCTGGGAGCAGGCACCAACCAGCGCTTCGCCACCACCAACAGGCGTCTTGTGCGCAGGATTCTCCTGTTCTGGGTGGCCACCCCGCTAGTCACGGCCGCCGCGGCATTCGTCCTGGAGCTTGCGTTCTCACCCCTGGCGGACCTCCGACCCAACTGAGTCGCATTTGTGCGCGTTTTGAGGGCTCAAAACGCGCACAATTGCGACTTAGTTGGGTGCAAAAAAGTGACGGCGGCCGTACCCCCAAGGCGACGGCCGCCGTCGTTCATTGCCGGCTCTCCCAAGAAAGCCGGAACCTGCAAACCCCTTATCCGAAGCGGCCGGAGACGTAGTCTTCCGTGGCCTTCTGGGAAGGGTTGTTGAAGATGGTGGTGGTGTCCGCGAACTCGATGAGCTTGCCGGGCTTGCCTGTGCCGGCGATGTTGAAGAACGCGGTCTTGTCGGACACGCGGGCAGCCTGCTGCATGTTGTGGGTAACGATCACCACGGTGTACTGGTCCTTGAGCTCGTTGATGAGGTCCTCAACGGCCAGGGTGGAGATGGGGTCCAGGGCGGAGCAGGGCTCGTCCATGAGGATCACCTGGGGTTCAACAGCGATCGCGCGTGCGATGCAGAGGCGCTGCTGCTGGCCACCCGACAGGCCGGAACCTGGCTTGTCCAGGCGGTCCTTGACCTCGTTCCAGAGGTTGGCGCCAACCAAGGACTTCTCCACGAGGGCATCGGCTTCGCCCTTGGAGATCTTCTTGTTGTTCAGTTTCACGCCAGCCAGAACATTGTCCCGGATGGACATGGTGGGGAACGGGTTGGGGCGCTGGAAGACCATGCCAACCTGCGTGCGAACGGTAACGGGGTCAACGCCGGCGTCGTACAGGTTATCGCCGTCGAGCAGGACCTCGCCCTCGACGCGGGCACCGGGAAGGACCTCGTGCATGCGGTTCAGCGTGCGGAGGAAGGTGGACTTGCCACAGCCGGACGGGCCGATGAAGGCCGTGACGGACTTGGCTTCAATGTTGATGTTGACGTCTTCAACAGCCAGGAAGCTGCCGTAGTAGACATTCAAGTCTTTGACGTCGATGCGCTTGGACATGGTGTTCCTTATTCCTTGGGGGTTTCTGGAAGTTTGAATGGCGGGTAACCGGGCGGCCCGAAAAAACTGGTGGCCGACCCGGCTAGCGGCCCGTCTTGGGAGCGAACAGACGGGCGATGAGGCGGGCGCCGAGGTTCAGGAGCATCACCAGGATGATCAGCACCAAGGCGGCGCCCCATGCCCGCTGGTCCGAGGGGCCAGGGTTGGACGGCGACGTCGGGTTCAGGATCTGGGTGTAAATGAACGTCGGCAGCGAGGCCATCCAACCCCCAAAGACGTTGTTGTTGATGGTGGTCGCGAAGCCTGCGGTGACAAGGATGGGAGCGGTCTCGCCGATAACCCGGGCGATTGCCAAAGTGACGCCGGACGCGATGCCGGAGATCGCCGTCGGGATGACCACTTTGGTGATGGTTCGCCACTTACGCACCCCCAACGCGTAGGACGCTTCGCGGAGCTCGTTCGGGACGATCTTCAGCATTTCCTCGCTGGAGCGGACAACTACCGGGATCATGAGGACTGAAAGCGCGACGGCGGCTACCGCACCGGTCTTGGTGCCGGGGCCAACAACCGCGAAGAAAAACGCTGCCGCGAAGAGGCCGGCCACGATGGACGGGATACCGGTCATGACATCCACGAAGAACGTGATGGCCCGGGCCAGGGGGCGGTCGTTGCCG
The DNA here is from genome assembly GCF_042788025.1 of Paenarthrobacter sp. YIM B13468. Lineage (NCBI taxonomy): Bacteria > Bacillati > Actinomycetota > Actinomycetes > Micrococcales > Micrococcaceae > Paenarthrobacter > Paenarthrobacter sp. YIM B13468. The sequence goes on from NZ_JBHZPI010000026.1 coordinate 60,673, forward strand.
TATTCCACCAGGTAGATCGCGGTGAGCAGTCCAACTGGAACGGAGATGACGGTGGCAAGGAGCGTGATCTGCAGGGTGCCCAGCAACGCGTGGTAGATGCCGCCGAGGACCTTGCCGCCTTCTTCCACGGCTTTGTTGTCGAACGCGCCGGTGACGCCGTTCATGGACGTACCAAGGAAGCCGGGAGTCACGAGTCCGGGGATGCCGTTCACGAGCACAGTCCAGATGACCGAGACCAGCGGGAGGAGTGCAATGAGGAAGGACCCGACAATGAGGCAGGTGGCCAGTTTGTCCTTGGCCTTGCGCGCACCTTCAACAGCACCGCTCCACGCGACCAAGCCGATGGTGAACAGGGCAGCGGAGACGACGCCCCAGCCGAAGGCGTTGAAGCCGATGAGCGCGAGGATCGCCGCACCGACGATCACGGCGACGGCCAGGACAATGTAGGGCGCGAATTTGGGCAGCTGGCCCTTGGTGAGCGCCGAGCGCTTTCGGACTACGGTGGCGGTCATTTAGTTGGCTCCCGAGAATTCTTTGTGCTTGGTGATGATCCAGCGGGCAATCATGTTCACGCCGAGGGTGATCACGAACAGCACCAGGCCTGCGGCAATCAACGTGTTGACCTTCAGACCGCTGGCTTCCGGGAAGTTCAGGGCGATCTCGGCGGCGATGGTCTGGTTTCCGGATTGGATCAGGCTCGCCGTCAAGACTCCTGAGGACAACACCAGCGCAACCGCCATGGTCTCGCCAAGAGCACGGCCCAAGCCAAGCATGATGGCGCTGACGATGCCCGGACGACCAAACGGAAGGACGGCCATGCGGATCATTTCCCAGCGGGTGGCTCCCAATGCAAGCGCTGCTTCCTCGTGCAGCTTGGGGGTCTGCAGGAAGATTTCGCGGGACAGGGAGGTGATGATGGGCAGGACCATGACGGACAGGACGATGCCGGCGGTCAGGATGGTCTTGCCGGTGGCGGACGCCGGGCCCTGGAAGATCGGGATCCAGCCCAGGTTGTTGGCGAGCCAGTCGTAGGCCGGGGAGATTTCCTTGGCGAGGAACGCCGCACCCCAGGCACCGTAGACAACGGACGGGATGGCGGCCAGCAGGTCCACAACGTACCCAAGCCCCGAAGCCAGTCGGCGCGGGGCGTAGTGGGAGATGAACAAGGCCACTCCGATTGCCACGGGGGTTGCGATGACGAGCGCAATCACGGCGGCGATGAGCGTGCCCACCACGATCGGGGCGATGTAGGCGAAGAAGCCGTGGCCGCCTTGTATATCTGCGGGCGGTGCTGCGAGCGCAGGGATTGCCTGCACGACAAGGAAAAGGGCGACTCCGAAGAGAACCGCCAGAATCAGGCACCCTGCGGCCATGGCGGCCCCGGAGAAAACCTTGTCCCCGGCGCGTCCTGCGCCTTGGGAGGTTGTCAGGGAGTTGGTGGTCACTTCACGATCCTTCAGTCTCAGTGAACTGGTCTTACATGGCTAAGTTCCCTGCCCTGCGCGGGCGGCTCAAGCCACTCCGCGCGGAGCAGGGAACTTCAATGTTTAGCCGGGTTCAGGCAAACCCGCCGGGAAACCTTTAGGCCTTGGCCTTGATGGTTTCGAGGGCAGCCTTTGCCTTGTCCTGCAGGGTCTTGGACAGCGGCGCGGACTTTGCGGCGTCAGCGGCGGTCTTCTGTCCTTCGTCGGACACTACGTAGCTTTCGAATGCCTTGACCAGGTCAGCAACTGCCTTGGTCTCGTACGTGGTGCAGACTACGTGGTACGAAACGAGCACTACCGGGTAGGCGCCCGAGACAGTGGTCTTGCGGTCCAGCTTGATGGCGACGTCGTTGGCGGCGCGGCCATCGACAGGCTTGCCGGCTTCGACGGCCTTGGAAGCAGCATCAGCGGAGATCTTGACGAATTCCTCGCCGACCTTGATGGACGCGGTGCCCAGCTTGCCGGAGACAGCGGAGTCATCGGCGTAAGTCACGGCACCGGGGGTGTCGGTAACGGTCTTGACGACGCCGGAGGTGCCCTTGGCGTTTTCGCCCTTCAGGGCTGCCGGCCAGACGCCTGCAGCTTTGTCTGTCCATACCTCGGGAGCAGCGGCTGCGAGGTAGTCGGTGAAGTTGGTGGTTGTTCCGGAGTCGTCAGAACGGTTCACGGGGGTGACCTTGAGGTCCGGCAGGGTAACGCCGGCGTTCAGGGCTGCGATTGCGGGGTCATTCCAATTGGCGATTTCGCCGCGGAAGATTTTGGCGACTGTAGCGGCGTCGAGCTTTAGGTCCGTGACACCGGGGACGTTGAACGCGACGGCGATCGGGGAGATGTATACCGGGATGTTGATGGCGCCTTCAGGGCCACACTTGGCCTTGGAGCTCTCGAGCTCTTCGTCCTTAAGGTAGGCATCCGAGCCTGCGAACTGTGCCGAGCCATCAATGATGGCCTTGCGGCCTGCGCCGGAACCGTCCGGGGAGTACTGGACGGTTGCGCCCTGGTTTGCACTGGCGAAGCCGGCCTTCCAGGCGTCCATGGCTGCGCCAGTGGAGGACGCACCGATACCGGTGAGGGTGCCGGTGACCTTCATGCCGGATGCTGCTGGCTGCGTGCCAGCGGGCGTGCCCGTTGCGTTGTCTGAACCGCAAGCGGTGAGCGCGAGAGCGCCAGCTGCGATGACCGCGATTGCCGCGTTGCGGCCGAAGCGAGTTGCCTTCACTTGGATGTACCCCTTCCAGGGATTCTCTGATGCTGGCCGAACGGAGATTTCGGCGCGCGTGAGCTATGGACCTTTTGTGCCTTTACTGAAGGTAAGCAGCGCAGGTAACGGGATCTGACGTTGAAGGTGAACGCAAAGTGAACGACGGCGGACCATTGGGTTATGTGGCGCGCGCCACCTTGAGCAGGGCTCCCCCCGGCGTCCGACGCGTCATCGTTGCCCGGCTTCGGCAAATAGACTTGAGGACATGGCTGCCGCGAAGGGATTTTCTGCAAGCAAGAGGTTCCTGCGTGCCAGAGTCCGGACCGGCTTGGTCCGTAGCCGGAATTCCCTGACGCCGGCTATTCAAATGACGGTGTGTGCCGTGGGCGCCTATGCTTTCGCGGAATACATCCTGGGCCACCAAGGGCCATTGTTCGCGGCCACTTCTTCTCTGATTGCGCTCGGCTTCTCCCGTGATCCGCGCTTGCGTCGTGTTATTGAGGTTGGTCTGGGCTGCACGCTCGGCATCGTGGTGGGTGACCTCCTGCTCCACTGGCTGGGCGCTGGGATCCTGCAGGCCGCCGTCGTGCTTCTTTTCTCTATCCTGCTGGCCAGGTTCCTGGACAGCGGGACCATTTTCACCACCCAGCTGGGGCTCCAGTCGCTGCTGGTGGTGCTGCTGCCGGCGCCGGCTGGCGGGCCTTTCACGCGGAGCCTGGATGCGGTGGTGGGGGGCGTGTTCGCCCTGCTGGTGACTATTTTGGTGCCGAAGGATCCGCGGCGGGAGCCGCGGAAGGACGTCCAGAAAATCCTGCACGAACTTGCCGAAGTGCTGCGCGAGTGCGGCAAGGCCATGGTCGAAAGCGACTCCACCATTGCCTGGCACGCGCTGATTCGCGGCCGTAACTGCCAGCCACTGGTGGACCGGATGCGGCAGACCCTGCGCGCCTCGGGCGAGGTAGCCACTCTGGCTCCGGCCCATCGCAGGCATCGCGACGAGCTAGCCAGCCTGGAGCATTCGCTGGAATACATCGATCTTGCCCTTCGTAACAGTCGCGTTTTTGCCCGCAGGCTCACCAGCGCGATCAACCATGCCGCGTTGTCCGACGAAGCAATCGACAGCATCTCCGAGGTACTTCAGGAAACTGCCGCTGCAATCGATGAACTGACCATTGGCCTGGCGGAGCAAAGCGAGGGAACCCGACGCGTCCATATGCGTCACGCCCGCAACGAGTTGACCGACATCGCCTCGCGCCTGCACCCCAAGATGCTCGACGTTCAGAAGCTTGAGGGCGAGACCGTGGTGATGCTGTTCCGGCCGCTCATGGTGGACCTTTTGGAGGCCAGCGGTCTGGAATCCGACGAGGCCCGGGACGTGCTGCCGGCTCTGTAACGTTGCGGCTCTCCAACTTCCAGGCAGCTTCCTCCCAGCAAAGTCCCATGCCCATTGCGGATAATGAGCGGATGTTCCCTGCATTGTCCGTCAATCCCCAAGCGGCCCCAGAGCTGCGCGTTCGCCAGCGCCCATTGTTTCTTTGGGCTGGCGCACTGTTCGTCGCTGGCGACGTCATTTTCTGGCTGATGTTCGCGGCCGTTCTTTCGGACAGCGGACTAGCCACCCTGGACAGCACAGTACACAGCGCCCTGGTTGATTCCCGCAGCGCAGTTGCCACCGCTCTCCTCGCGGCCGTTTCAACGGTGACGTCGCCGACCGCCATGACGGCCATCGGCGCCGTCCTGGCAGGCGCATGGGCCATCTGGAAGAGGGAGTTGTGGCGGCCGGCCGTTCTCATGGGTGGCATGGTGCTTGCCTTGGTGCTGTGCACCGTCATCAAGTTCGAAGTCAGCCGCTCCCGCCCGCCGTCGTCGGATTTTCTGCTCGGCCCCGACGACGCCCTGTCCTTCCCCTCCGGCCACACCCTCGGAGCTGGAATCTTCGCTTTGGTCCTCACCTACCTTCTCGTCTCGCGATCGGGAACCCGCACGACGGCGGTACTTGCCTATATGGGTGCTGCGCTGCTCGCGCTCTTGGTCGCCTTCAGCCGTTTGTATCTGGGCTACCACTGGCTCACGGATGTGGTTGCGTCCCTGGGCTTGGCGCTTGGCGTTACAGGGCTAGCCATTTTCGTTGACGCGGCGCGGCATGGGACACCCGGCGCCAATACTGTCAGCCCCCGCGACTAACCTTGAACCCATGGCTTCCAAGACCTCCCGCGCATCCAAGACACCCGCTTACAAATGCGCCGAATGCGGCTGGACGGCCATCAAATGGGTGGGCCGGTGCGGTGAGTGCCAAGCCTGGGGAACCGTTGAGGAGTACGGCGCCACGGTAGCCCGTACGACGCCGGCCGCTACGGTTTTGGAGCCGGCCCGCCGCATCGCTGAGGTGGATGGGACAACAGCGGCATTCCTTCCTACGGGCGTGGATGAGTTGGACCGCGTCCTTGGAGGAGGGCTCGTCCCGGGGGCCGTCATCCTGCTGGCTGGGGAACCCGGCGTCGGGAAATCCACACTGCTGCTGGACGTAGCAGCGAAGTTCGCGCGGACTGGCCAGGACGTCCTGTACATCACGGGTGAGGAGTCCGCAGCGCAGGTGAAGCTTCGCGCGGAGCGGATCGACGCCGTCGCGCATACTCTGTATCTGTCCGCCGAGACCGATCTTGGACAGGCGCTGGGCCAAGTGGAGAAGCTTGAGCCGAAGCTGCTGATCGTGGACTCCGTCCAGACGCTCAGCAGTGCCGACGTCGAAGGCAGTGCGGGTGGCGTGTCGCAGGTCCGCGAGGTTGCCGCATCCATCATCGCCGCGGCCAAACGGCGGAACATGACAACGCTCCTGGTGGGCCACGTGACCAAGGACGGCACCATCGCGGGCCCACGTCTGCTGGAACACTTGGTGGACGTCGTGTGCCAGTTTGAAGGGGAGCGCCACTCCCGGCTACGGCTGCTCCGGGCGGTCAAGAACCGGTATGGCGCCACGGACGACGTCGGCTGCTTTGACCTGAACGAGGCCGGCATTGAGGGGCTTGCTGATCCAAGCGGGCTGTTTGTGTCGCGAACCCGCGAACCTGTCTCCGGCACCTGCATCACGGTGACCATGGAGGGCCGCCGCCCGTTGCTCGCAGAGGTCCAGTCGCTGCTGGCCGAGAGCGCAAATGCCCAACCCCGGCGGGCTACCAGCGGGCTGGAGAGCTCCCGTGTGGCAATGCTTTTGGCAGTCCTTCAGCAGCGCGCCGGGTGCATGCTGCACAAGGACGACTCCTACGTGGCAACCGTGGGCGGCGTGAAGCTGAGCGAACCTGCCACGGACCTTGCCGTGGCGTTGGCCGTCGCGTCAGCCAAATCCCGCAAAGCACTCCCCCAACGGCTCATTGCCTTTGGTGAAGTCGGGCTGGCAGGCGAAGTCCGCCCTGTTCCCGGAATCAACCAGCGCATTCAAGAGGCACACCGACTGGGCTTCACGCACGCCATTGTCCCGGCCAGCCCTGCGGGCGCGGGCGTTATTCCGGAAGGTTTCTCCGTGCGCGAAGTAGGGCATCTGGCCGAGGCGTTGGAGCTGTTGATCACTTAGCGCCGGCCCTTGCGATTTCCGTTGGCTTCCTTGTGGTGAGCCTGGCGATGCTGTGGCTGGGTAATAGGTTGAAGCGGCAGGTGGATTACTAGAATATCTACACCAATTTGTTATATACGCCCACGTCAGCGAGCGATCGGCCCAAATGGCCTTCAACGGAGACACCTGAAAGGCACCTTCCGGGCGTCCCCGTACATAACGAAATGACCCACTTTGGGGCTTGCTGGTGCGGTTAACGGTGCCCGGAAGCCATATCATGGTGCTAGTCGTCATCAGGGCATTTTTCCAAGTGCCCGCGGATGCCGGATTCAGCTTGTCTGTGAGCCATGGCTTGCACCTTCGAAGGGAAACCCTATGGCCCGGAGCCCGGAAGAGTCGCTCAAGGCGACTCTGGCCAGAGTCGCACCCGGAACTCCTTTACGGGACGGCTTGGAGCGCATCCTCCGTGGACGAACCGGCGCCTTGATTGTGTTGGGCTCGGACCGCACCATCGACTCCATCTGTTCCGGCGGATTCGATATCGGCATCGAGTTCTCGCCCACACGCCTCCGTGAACTCGCGAAGATGGACGGCGCCATCATCTGCGATAAGGACGCCAGCAACATCGTCCGCGCCGCAGTGCAGCTCGTTCCGGACTCCAGCATCGAGACCCAGGAATCCGGGACCCGGCACCGCACAGCTGAGCGCGTCGCCATCCAAACCGGCGTTCCGGTTATCTCTGTCAGCCAGTCGATGCAGATCATTGCCCTGTACGTGAATGGTTTGCGCCACGTCCTGGAGGGCTCGGAGAAAGTCCTAGCCCGCGCAAACCAGGCCCTCGCAACGCTGGAGCGGTATAGCGCGAGGTTGGACCAAGTCACCAGCTCCCTTTCAGCACTTGAGATTGAAGCCCTGGTCACCGTCAGGGACGTAGCCGTCACCCTGCAACGCCAGGAAATGGTCAGGCGGATTTCCGAGGAAATTGCCCAATACGTGCTGGAACTCGGCGAAGATGGCCGCCTGCTGTCGCTGCAGGTGGAGGAACTGACCATGGGTCGTGGCCCGGGCAGCGATGTCATCATCCGCGACTACGCAGACCCCGACGCCACTCCCGAGGATATTGAAGAAGCAGTCCAAGCGCTCCTCAATCTCGGCCCCACCGAATTGATCGACCTCAGCCGGATCGCGGGAATCATCGGCTTCGCGGGCGGTGTGGAACAGTTGGATGCTGTGGTCCAACCCCGCGGCTACCGCCTCCTGTCCGGCCTCAAGTCCGTGCCGAAGGCCGTCGCAGATCGGCTGGTGGATTACTTCGGCGGCTTGCAGAACCTCATGGCAGCCACCATCGATGACCTCATGACCGTTGACGGCATCGGCGATCAACGCGCACGCACGGTCCGTGAAGGTTTGAGCCGCATGGCCGAGGCAAGCCTGCTGGACCGCTTCCTCTAGTTCAGCTGGAAGACGGCCTTGGTGCTGGATTTGTTTCCCAGCCGCGCTTCGAACGTGTAGTAAGCGCCGCCTGCACCGGGCTTGGCGTTGATCGCAGCGCAGCCCTCAAGCGTCCGGTTGCGCTGCCAGGGGAAATTGGCGGTCTCGCTCTTGCCGGGCTGGATGGTCTTGATCAGGTCTTCACTTCCGGCCTGGCAATCCTTGGAGGAGAAGATCCTGTCCGAGCCGCTCATCACCACGTACTCCATTTGGGACGTGCCCACGTTGACCTCACACGGCGCCGTTCCGCCGTTGGTGATGGTCATGGTGAGCAGCGGCTTCTCCTCAGCCCCGTAGGCTGGCTTGTCCGTAGCTGCGGCCACGGTCACCAGGCTCAGGTCGCACACAGGCGTGGGCGTTGCCGACGGTGAGGCAGTGCCTGCTGTTGGCGCGTTCCCTTGCGTGGGCACCTGGGACGCTTCAGGCGTACTGACCGATTGGGGCTCGGACTTACCTGCGAACGCTCCACTGATTGCCACCACGCCAGCCACCACGAGGGCGATCACCAGCAGCAGGGCACCGAAGACAAACTGCCGACGACGGCGGTAAACGGCAGGGCTTGGACGTCGCCTGGACGTCGGGGTGCCAGGGCGGCGCACACCACCTGAATTAGGGGCAGCACCCTTGCCCGGCGCTGATGTGCGCGCGGACGACTGGTTCTTACCCTGATTGGCCATGTTTCTAGGCTAGGCGGGCCCACTCCGCAGCACGCCAACACCACGCCGCCGGGCGCCAAACCCGCCGTGTGTGACGTGCACCGCAGGAGCGTTGCCGTCCCGGTTTCCACTACAGTAGAGGGCAGAATTCGGGCGCTGCGGCGCCGGCCAAACCTCAACAGTCCGGGAGATCTGACGCATGGCACTTCCCGGTACCGACCAACTCGCCGGGCTCCACCAATCCTTGGACCTGTGGTTTGCCGAGACCGCCAGGGACCTTCCGTGGCGCGAGCTTGATTGCAGCCCTTGGGGCATCCTGGTCAGCGAAGTCATGCTCCAACAAACTCCCGTGGTCCGGGTCCTCCCGGTCTGGCGGGACTGGATGGAACGCTGGCCAACCCCCGCGCACCTGGCAGATGAGCCCTCCGGTGAGGCCGTTCGTCACTGGGGCCGCCTCGGCTATCCCCGCAGGGCACTTCGACTGCACGCAGCCGCAGTGGCCATCCGCGACGAGCACCATGGCGACGTTCCAGACAGTTATCCCGAGCTCCTGACCCTGCCCGGGGTTGGCACCTACACCGCTGCCGCCGTCGCCTCCTTTGCTTTTGGCCGCCGAGAAACAGTGGTGGACACCAACATCCGCCGCGTTCATGCACGCCTCATCTCCGGGCACGCCCTGCCCGCTCCGGCGCTCACAGCGGCCGAGATGCGCCTCGCCGATGCCCTGCTGCCCGAAGACCGCCCTCTGTCCGTGCGCTGGAACGCCTCGGTCATGGAACTGGGTGCCGTGGTGTGCACGGCCCGCAGCCCCAAGTGCACCGACTGTCCCGTGCGCTCCAGCTGCGCCTGGCTCGCCGCAGGTGAGCCACCGCCGTCGTACACGCCCAAGGGCCAGTCCTGGCACGGCACGGACCGGCAAGTCCGCGGAGCCGTGATGGCCGTCCTCCGCGAAGCTGCAATCCCGGTTCCGCGCGAGATGTTCGAGCAGGCGCCGGCGGACCTCGGCTTCGCGCCGTCCGGCGTCGGGATTCCGCTGGCAGCATTGCACCGGCTCAACTCAGCGCCCGAGCAGCTGGAACGGGCACTCGATGGCCTGGTCAGCGACGGTTTGGCGGAAATCCACGACGGCGGTTTGCGGCTTCCCGCCTAAGCGGCAATCACGCGCGGTGTCGGTTCGGCAACGGGCTAGTGCGAGCCGTAACGATGGGGTGCCGATTCCATCCGATGCTGCGCCTCCTGCTGATTCCAGTCCTACCCTGAAGCATGGGCAAGATTGGTTTGGCTTTCACCCTGATGGGTACCTCGGCACTTCTTCCCAGCTGCTTCGCCGAGCCGGTTCCTTGCCCGGCGATCGCCCAGGCGTCTGGAGTCTCGATCACGGTCGCTGCCGACTACGTGGACAAAATTGCTACTTTGCGGATGAAGGCGTGCCAGGACGGGACCTGCACCGAAGCCGACATTCCTTTGCACCCAGGCTCAATCGCCGTGGATCAGGGCTGCTCCCCTGAGGGCGTGTGCTCTGCAACGTCCTCCCCCGATGGCACAATGACCGGCTTCCTGGGACTGCCCGCGCTCTCAGAAAGTCCGCTTGAAGCGACCGTGTCCGGCACCTCTCCATCCGGGACCGCGTTGCCTGTTCGGACGCTGACGTTCACGCCCAAGGGCAACTACCCGTTTGGTGAGCAGTGCGGTCGGTTCATTACCGCCAATCTGGTGCTCGATGCGACAGGGCTAAGGCAGGGATAATCGGACGGTTCCTCTAGCAATTTGATTTTTGGACGGGTATTCTCGTCTCACCTGCCTGATGGTCAAGTCCTGGGGGTGTTGTGCACCGGTCTGAGCAGCCCATCCGTGACACGTTTTTTGTTACGGCACCCACCCCTGCTGCCCTCGAGGCCCCGGCGCCCACCGCAGCAGAGGGAAACTTGGTGGTGGATCTCAGCGCGAGGATCCGCAACAAACATGGCACCGAACTAAACGAACTTCGCGAGGCGCTCAGCGGGTCTTCACAACGCGACCCACGCCACAGCGGCCGACGCCATTATCGAATGAGCCCCACCTCATCAATCGAAGACGAGAACATCAATGTGACGATCGTTGTCGAGACCGTGGAATGGGGATGGTTCGCCGCGGGCCCAGCACCAGCAGGAACCTGCGTCACCGTGTCCGTTGCTGCTCATCGCAAGGACAGTGGAATCCAGGCCACGCTCTCGCTGACCGAGTGCGATTCGTGGCTTCGAGCACTCTTGCCGGGCCCTTGGATGACGCACGTTTACCGATGCTGCTGCTCCACCGGGTCCACAAGTGCGGGAGTCGTCTCCTATAGGTTGTTTCTTGATGCGCTCCACAAGCCGACTCCAAAGCCGGCGGAGGTGCTCGCGGAAGGCTGCCAACCCCTTCAACTTCAAGAGATTTCGCATCGTGCTGTGTAGTCGACAGCTTGGGGGCCCAGGCTAACTGCCAACAGCACGGCGATAGGTGCTCGGCGTGAACCCCAAGTACTTCTGGAAGTCGTTGGTGAGGTGTGCGTGATCGGCATAGCCAAGTTCGGCGGCGATGCCCGCAAGATCAGCGGAAGGGTCCAGCCGTGCCCTTTCTGCAGCATCCTGCAGGCGACGCCGACGGATGAGCGCCGACGGGCTGAGTCCGATGTATTTCCTGGCAATTCGTTGAAGCGACCGGCCCGAAACAGCCAGCCGGGCCGCCACATCGTCAATCCGGACCACGTCCGGGTCGGAGGCAATAATGTCCATCATCCGGTTGGCCAGCAAAGCTTCTTCGGAAGGTACGTAGTCCAGGGAAGCCAGCCACGACTTAAAGGCGTCCACTGCCAGCTCGCGGCGCGCGCCGCCGTCGGGGGCGTTCATTGCCCGCGCGACGGAACGGTGGAGGTCCTCCAACGGCAATGCCACCTCGGCATCACGCAAGCTGCCGGGATCGTCGGTGAACACCGGGGCAGCCGCCGGGCGCAATAGCGCTCCAACTGCCCAGCCGCGGCCATTCAAGTCGCGATAGGCGGCCCGGGTTGTGGGACCCGAGAAGACCACGTCATCCACCTGCACAACGAGATTGGATGCGGGGTAGGCGATCAAATGCTGACGGGAGGTGCGGCCTGGCTCAATATCCCATTCGGGAATCCAGAACCACTGGACGAGCTCCGAAACAGACTCCGGTGCCGCCAAACGGTTGAAAGTGGGAAGCCGTGCCGGGTACAGAATGCCCTTGAACGAACTATCCACCGGCCTCCTCCCCAACAAAGTCTGTCGCGAATTTCCAAGCGCCACAGCCAGCCCGGCCCGTACGTCTTGGACATGACAGATACTACAAGCACCGAGCCAACCACGGCCGCCCACGGCAAGCACACCACCCACGGAGTCCCCAACGGGCTGACCAGCCTGACCCCGTTCCTCGCCGTACCCGATGCCAAGAATGCGATCGCGTTCTACCGGGACGTTTTCGGGGCACGGATTGTTGGCACCACTGAGATGGGCGGAGTTGTGGTCCACGCCGAACTCGACCTCGGGAACGGTCACCTTCAACTGGGCGAACCCAACCAGGAATACCACCTGGTCCCGCCGCCGGAGGGCGATGATGACTGCTACTCCCTGGGCTTCTACTGCCCGGACGCAGACGCACTCGTGCAACGAGCAGAACAAGCCGGCGCCATCATCCGCGAACCACTCACCACGTTCGTTTCAGGGGACCGGTATGCCAGCATCCGCGATCCCTTCGGCGTCCGCTGGTCCATCATGACCCGCGTGGAAGATCTCTCCGAGGAGGAGAGCAACCGTCGCGTCGAGGAGTGGGCGGCCCAGCAGGGTTAGGCACGCACCCCGGTCAGGAAAGGCAGAGTCAGGAAAGGCACAGGCAGAACGGATGGCCGGCCGGGTCAAGGAACACCCTGAAGGTGGTCCCCGGCTGGTGCTCCGCCTTGCTTGCCCCCAGGGAAAGGGCCACCTCCTCGCCCTTGTCCAGGTCCTCCACCGTCAGGTCAAGGTGCATCTGTTGGGGAACCGTTTGCCCCGGCCATTCCGGCGCGTGATACGACTCGACCTGTTGGAAAGCAATGCAATTGTTCCCATCGCTGGGACGAATCTCGAACCAATCGGTTTCGCCCTTAACGTCCCAGCCCAGCAGTTCGCCATAAAAGGCGGCAAGGGCGGGCGCATCCGGACAATCAATAACAACACTCGGGTATCGGGCAATTGCCATGTCTACTACACCTCGTCTGCCGTTTTCTTCATTCGGGCCAGCGCACTTTTGGTGCCCCTCTGGGTAAGAACGTGAACCACGGCGCCAACACCCGCGGAAACTACAGCGAACACGAGCACTCCCGGCAAGGAATCGTTCAGGTCAGTTCCGTCCTTGGGGGCAGGTTTTCCTGTCTTTTTCTCCCAGAGCCCTTCGAGTGTCTTGTTTGCCAGCACGCCAGCTCCAAGACTGACTGCCAGACCGAACAACTTCACCAGCAAATTCACGAAAGAATCCTCCATCCGATCCCGGGGCTTATGCCCTATCAAACACAAAGGAAGGCGGGGCCGCTGCAACCGCAACGGCCCCGCCTGAATTCCTAGTCGTTCTTGAAAGCGTCCTTTACCTTTTCGCCAGCGCCCTTGAGGTCACTCTTGACCTGCTCGCCCTTGCCTTCGGCTTCCAGGCGCTCGTTGTCGGTAAGCTTTCCGGCAGCTTCTTTAGCCTTGCCTGCCATCTTCTCGCCAGCATTCTCCATCTTGTCGTCAGCACCCATGTTGCACCTCTTCCTAGTAGTGAATCTGTACCTCTAGAACATCACTAATCAGCATACTTAGCAATATTTGCTCCTGACGAAGGCTAGTTAGATCTCCCCGAACCCCTCGCCCACCAACCGCCCGACATACTGAACTGCCTTTCCGGCGTCCTTGCCCCGGGCCTCCACGCGCAGGGTTGCACCCTGCCCGGCGGCGAGCGTCATAAGCGCCATCATGGACGTCCCGTCGACGTCGTTGATTGTCACCTCAGCGTCAAGGCCGGACAGTCCACCGGCTATCTTGGCCGCAGGCCGCGCGTGGATGCCCATGGGATTAATGAGCTCAAAATCGCCGGCAGCATCCGGTTCCTGGGGTTCGCGAGGACTGCCCGGCGCCTCAGTACCGGCAGAAGCCCCGAATCCAATCGCTTCGGCAGCCTTACGCACGTCTTCGACGCCAGCCCCGCCCTGTGCCGCGACGGCCGCGGCCACCAGCCCTTCAACCAAAGGCGCATCGGCAAGCAAAATAGCGTCGGGATCGCTGGCGAACTCGATCGCAGACTCAGCTGTCATTACTGCCGAGCCCAGATCCGCCAGCACCACCACGCCATCCCCTCCGGCATCAATCAGTGACTGCTCGACGGCGGCAAGCACCTTCTCGAGGCTGGTGCCAATCCGTTCGTCGTCAGTGCCCCCGGCGGCGACGAGTTCGACGTCGGGCGCCATCTGGGCGGCGAGTTCCACAGCGCCTTCAGCGATCTTGCTGCTGTGGGAGACAACCACAATCCCAACTGTCATACGGCGTCGGTTCCTGTGTTTCCTGCGGAGGTTCCTGTGTTTCCTACCGAGCCAGCCGCCGCTGCTGCCGCGGCGCGCAAGAGCAACGCCGTGGACGCAGCCCCTGGATCGCGATGCCCTGCACTTCGCTCCCCGAGGTAACTTGCGCGGCCCTTGCGAGCCACCAGCGGATCGGTAGCCACAGCCCCCACTTCGGCCGCCTCTGCAGCAGCCTGCAAGACAGCATGTACATCACCGCCATCGGACGCCGCGTTCCGGGCTGCCTCAACGGCGGGCGTCCACGCATCAATCATGGTCTTGTCCCCCGTCTCGGCTTTGCCGCGGGCAACCACTCCGTCCCGGGCAGCCGCGAGCGCGGAAGCCAAGGCATCGGCGTCGATGTCAGTGGAATCGCCGAGGGAAGTGGCCGCCCGAAGATATGCCGTGCCATACAGCGGCCCGGCAGCTCCGCCCACCTTGGACATCAGTGCCATCGCCGCCGCCTTAAGCGCAGCTCCCGCGGTCTCCGGCGGCGCCTCGTCCAGCTTCTGCACCACGGCCTGGAATCCACGGTCCATATTCTCGCCGTGGTCCGAGTCGCCGATTGCCCGGTCCAGCTCGATCAACTCCGTTCGGTGTTCTGCCATGGCCTTCGCCGAAAGCTTCAGCCAGTCCACTGCCCAATCAACGCCCAAGCCCATGCTCACACTCCCCAACGCAGGGCGGCAGTGTGAACCGGAGCATCCCACAAACGCACGAATTCGTCGTCGAGGCGCAGCACGGACACCGAGCAACCCTGCATTTCGAGGGAGGTCACGTAGTTCCCCACCAGCGAGCGCTCCACTGATGCCCCGCGCTCTGCGAGTACATGGGCGGCCCGGCGGTAGACGATGTAAAGCTCACTCTGAGGTGTGCCGCCCATGCCGTTGACGAACAGCAGCACCCTGTCTCCGGACGAGATGGAGAGATCCTCAAGCACGGGTTCCAATAGGCGGTCGGTGATCGCATCGGCGCTTTCCATGGCGATCCTGTGCCGTCCGGGTTCACCATGGATGCCGATTCCGATCTCGATTTCGTCCTCCGCCAGCTCGAAGCTCGGCGTACCCGCGTGAGGAACTGTGCAGCCAGAGAGTGCGACTCCCATGGTCCGCACGTTGGCCGCGACCCGCTCCGCGATGGCTGCAACGGCTTCAAGACCGTCACCACGCTCGGCGGCAGCACCGGCAATCTTCTCCACGAGGACCGTCCCGCCCACTCCCCGGCGGCCCGCCGTGTACAGCGAGTCCTCCACGGCGACGTCGTCGTTGACCAACACCGAACGCACGTGTATGCCTTCGGCTTGTGCCATCTCCGCCGCAGTCTCAAAGTTCAGGACGTCCCCTGTGTAGTTCTTGACGATATGCACGACGCCGGCACCTGAGTCGACAGCGACGGTCGCCGGTATGATCTGGTCCGGCGTAGGCGAGGTGAAGACGGCGCCGGGCACCGCGGCGTCGAGCATGCCGAGGCCGACGAAACCAGCGTGCAGTGGCTCGTGACCGCTGCCACCGCCCGATACCAGGGCAACCTTTCCCGCTACAGGTGCGCCTTTCCGGATGACGTACTTGGGCTCGGGATGGACGTCCACGATGTCGGCATGGGCCATGCCGAAGCCTTCGACGGACTCGTCCACCACGGCGCGTGGATCATTGATGAGCTTTTTCATGGGATGCTCCTGGACGTGCTGTGGCTGGTGCTCTGACCCTACTACCGGCGCCCGTGCACAGGGTAGGCCTTGCCGGCGCAGAGGGCGCCGAGGCCCATAACGTCATGGCCATTAAAGGCCGGCAGGGACGGCCTAAAGGCCCGTCCCTGCCGGAATGACACAGTTAGTCTTCGTGGTTCGCGGGTTCGGCGGGGGCGCCGGCGCCGGGAGGACTGAAATCCGGTTCACTCCGGCCATGGAAATCGAGCCAAAATGCGGAGTACAGGTCCGGGTTGGAGTGGGCGGTCCCTGGCCAGAAGGATTCGTTCGGCCAGGATCCGTGGGGGATGTCTATCTGGAAAGCTGAAAAGTCCGGGAACGTGACACGATTTTGCATGATCCGCCCCTTAACTGTTCAGCACGGCGTCGCCGCCGGCAGTGACCACGTCTTCGAGCAGCACGGCCTGATTCATAACAACCGGCTGTTCCGGGGCAGGAAGGCCCACTACCTGCCCAAAGCTGAACATGTTCTTCGGATCCAGCTCCGCTTTCGCCTTCTTAAGCCGCTCCCGCGCGCTGGGGCCCCAAGGGCGCTCCCTGTCCTCGGCATCCACAAAGTGCCCATGGAGGTTCACAAATGTACCGGGATTGGCAGCCGGACGAAGGTCTGTATGCACGGAATCGAAAACTGCCGGCAGCAGCTCAACCACAGGAGGCGCAGCGATGGCAACCATGTAGAAGCTGAACGCCGCGTCACGGCCGCCCACAATGTCCTCACCCTGCGCGCTCTTGGCCAGGGCGCCGCCCAGCAGCCGGACTTCGGCCAGCAGTACTGGACTTTCGACGCCCGGACCGAAGTGCCGCAGGATTACCTCGGATGCCTCTTCGTCCAAACGATCAAGCAGCAAGCCACGCTCGCGGACAGGGACAGGCTGGTCCGGATCCTGATGAATCGTGTCGAATTGGCTTGCTTCCAAAGGACCGGTGGCGTCCATCATGAACGGGGCGCTTCGGCGCATGGGTTCCAGCAGCTCCGCCGCTGCAGCCAAGTCGCCTTGGTAGGCGTAGCGGAGGTGGATCACGAACTTTCCCCGCAAGGGCTCAGGAATCATCTCCATGTCAGGAAGGCGCAAAAACGCCAACGACGCCGATGCCTCCACGGGTAGCCACGGCACCCATTCCCTGAACGCCCTCAGGACTTCCGGGGCGTGGCCACCGTCGAAGTACACGCCACCTGCGTAGAGATCGGCGGCTGGGAAAAGGTGGAATTCCATGGCCGTCACGATGCCCAGGTTGCCCTTGCCGCCTCGCAGGAGGAAGAACAAGTCAGGGTTCTCATCCTTAGTGACCCTTTTTTGGGTGCCATCTGCTGTAACCAGTTCGAAGGCGATGACATGGTCCGAGGCGAAGCCGTACTTACGGCCCAGGATTGGCAGGCCCCCGCCCAGCGTGTATCCCACCACGCCTACGTCAGAGGTTGAACCGCAGAGGCCCATTAAGCCGAAGGTTGCAGCAAGCTCAACCACAGCCTTCCACCGAACACCGGCCCCGACCCTGGCAGTCTTCTCAAGGGGGTCGATGCTGAGCTCAAGCATTCGGCGGGTGCTGATGAGCAGGCCGCCTTCTATCGCGTTTGTTGCACCATGACCCGTGGACTGGACGGCTACGGGCATTTCCCGTTCCGCCGCCCATCTAATAGCCGCCGAAACGTCCTCGGCGTCGAGGGCGCCGAAGGCAAGATCCGGCTGGTGTTGAGTAGAGAGGTTGAAAGCCGAAATCTCGGATTGGAATCCGGGATCGGCAGGCGTGAACACTGGACCGCGCACACTGAGTTGGAGTTCAGAAATACCCGAAAAGGACGCGTGGGACTGCATGATCTTCTCTCGATTGACCGAATGGCGGAAGCTCCCCAGCAAGCCTCGATCAGTTTATCCATCAACTTTAGATAAGAGAAGAGGTTTAAATCACGCATAATCGGGGCAGGGTTGAAACCCCGCACCGTTCAGCTCTTGTTGTGGGTTCTCAGAGATGCTTGATCATGCGCGTATTGCCCAGGGTGTTGGGCTTTACCCGGGCCAGATCCAGGAATTCCGCCACGCCTTCGTCATGCGAGCGCAGCAACTCCGAGTACACCTGCGGGTCCACGGCCGACTGGTCCTCCATGACCTCAAAGCCATGGCGCTTGAAGAAGTCAACCTCAAACGTCAGGCAGAACACCCGGCTGACTCCGAGCTCTTTGGCCTTTTCGAGGAGATCCTCCACCAGCACGTGCCCCACACCCCGCCCCCGCCACGTGTCCGCAGCCGCGAGCGTGCGGATCTCGGCCAGGTCCTCCCACATGACATGCAGGGCACCGCAACCAATCACGTCGCCGTTCTGGGATTCGGCAATCCGGAATTCCTGGAGGCTCTCGTAATAGGCCACAGTTTCCTTGGCCATCAGAATCCGCTGCTCCGCCAACGGCGCAACCAGCCTCTTAATCGCCGCCACATCACTAGTACGGGCAGGACGAAGGCTAAAGGTCGAATTCACTCCCCCATCCTAACGAGACAAAACTCCGCCATACCAACGACGCAAAGAGCTGCTGGACCCCGCATGACGTACGCCCGAGCATGACGCGGGGCCCGCGGAACCGCCGGGCGGGCACGAGGGCGACGGCCGGGACATTTACGTAGCGTGCGTCTAAGCGACGCAGGAGCGAGCACGCGGTAAATGTCCCGGCCGTCGGCCGGACCGACCGGGACCAGCGTCGGAACCTACAGCCCCAGCTCCTCAGGCAAAGCAACGTCCTCGCCCAGCACCTGCTTTGCCAGGAAGTGCTCTACGACTCCGTACCAAACCTTCGCATGCTGTGGCTGCAGGACCCAGTGGTTTTCGTCGGGGAAGTAGAGGAACCGGTGCGGGCTCTGGCCGTTGTCGTCCGCAGGCAACTGCGACGAGGACAGTAGTTCGTACCAAAGCCGCAGGCCCTCGCCGATCGGGACGCGATAATCCTTGTCGCCGTGGATCACGAGCATTGGCGTCCTGATGTTGCGTACGTTGAGGTGTGGCGAGTTCTCCATCGCCATCTCCACCGTCATTTCCTTCAGCCAGTATTGCGCGGCGTCGGTGGTGGGGCCGAACTGGTCCAGGGCCCACAAACTGGCGTGGGTCACGATCGCCTTGAAGCGGTCCGTCTGGCCTGCCACCCAGTTGGCCATGTAGCCTCCGAAGGACCCGCCCATCGCCGCAGTGCGTGTCTCGTCGATGTCCGCACGCTCAACTACGGCATCGGTGATGGCCATGAGGTCCGAGAAGGGCTTCTTGCCCCATTCACCCCAGCCGCGCTGGATGAACTCCTGGCCGTAACCTGTGGAGAGCGCAGGGTCGGGCAGCAGCACGGCATAGCCCTTTGCCACCAGCAGCCAAGGATTCCAACGCCAGGTCCAGGCGTTCCATGAGCCCAGCGGTCCACCGTGGATCCACAGCAGGAGGGGAGCTGGGTTGTTATCGGAAGCCTCTTCAGGGAGCGCCAGGTACGCTGGCACCCGGGAGCCGTCCTCCGCCGTCGTTTCCACGCGTTCGAGGCGCCCCTTGTATCTTGGCCGTTCCGCGGGTGCCTGCAACCTCACCACATCTCCGGAAGCGAGGTGGATCCGTACAGCTTCAGGGGGAAACTCGTAGGAGCTCCGCAACGCGTATGCTGTGGTTCCGTCCGGCGAAACCACGACGTCGGAATACGCTGCGGCGTCTTTCGTCACCCGCGTTACCCGCCCGTTGGCGACGTCGATCCGGAAAAGCGGCGACGCGCCGTCGTCGTCCGCTTTCACCAGGATGGCATTGCCTTGCGGGAGCCACGCCAGGGCAGTAGCCCAGCGGTCCCATTGGTGCGCGAGCGGCTCCAGGTCAGTCGTTTCGCTGCCTGATACGTCCAGCAGGTGCAGCTTGACCTGCGGCGCTTGCGTAGGCGTGGTGTCACTCTCACTCTCCACCACCAGCGTGCGGTTGTCCGGGCTGACGGGACCAGGGAAGTAGCTCATTCCCTCGCGGTCCAGAAGCACCTTGACGGTTCCCGTGGCGACGTCGACGGCGGCCAGCACCTCACGACTGTCGGCCTTGGCGAGCGCTTTGGTGAGGCTCGTGTAGATGGTCTTGCCGTCCGGACTCACCACAGTTTTGGCTTCCCGCAGCGAGCCTCCGACGCCGGGCGTCAGGTTGCGCAGCTTTAGCGGCGTTGGCGAGTCAACGGTGGTTGGTTTGCCGGCCTCCTTCTCCTCGCCCTGCTCAACCGCGAACAAGCGCGGCTCACCCGGGCCAAGGTCCGCGTCCCAATAGCGGATCGGGTAGCCACTGTGCAGGATGGCGGACACTTTGTTGTCCTTGCGGGCCTTGCGGCGTTCCTCGTCGTTCTCCTCATTGCTGGAACCCGCCAAAACCTCGGCGTTGACGAAGATGGCATCCGCGTTCTTTGCCGCCATGACGGAACTGATCCCACCGGCGCGCGAGTGCACAACCCTGGCCTCGCCCCCATCGGCAGGGAGCAACCACAGCGCGCTCACCGGATCGGCGTCGGGATCTGCGCTCTCGGGGTCGGGGCGGGAGGACGTGAAGTAGAGATCGCCGTTGGCGGCAAAGGCGGCACCGGCCTCACCCTTGGAACTCCGGGTGATCCGTCGGGCGTGTCCCTGGCCGGTGGGGTCGATCTCCCACAGTGCAGTGACGAACTCGGTGCCCTTGCCGTTCAGGGTCGAAACGGTAGTCACCAGGCGCTTGCCGTCCGGGCTAAGCGTGAGACCACTGACCCTGGGAATGGCGAGGTAGTGGTCGATGTCGTGGAAAGGAGTTGCGGGTGGCGTGCCCGGGCTTGGGGTGTCAGTCGAATCCATGCTCCGATTCAACACGCATTGTGTCCCCGATCACAGAGTGGTTCACTCACAGTGAAACACTACTTTCAGATATTCGCCCGCCGCACCCAACTGAGTCGCAGTTAAGCGCGTTTAGGCGGCTCATAACGCGCTTAACTGCGACCCAGTTGGGAGGTTGCGGAGCGTCCGGAGCACGGCGGAGGCCCCGTCTTCGTTCCCGATCCGCGCTGCGAGGATTCTTGCCCGGGCTGCGTAGGACGGGGTGCTGACGGCTTCCCGGATGGCGTACGCCAATCGCTCAACAGTGAGCCCCTTGTAGGGAACCGGCCGGGGCCCCGCGCCGAGGGCAGCAACCCGGGCAGCCCACAGCGGTTGGTCCGTATACACCGGGACGCAGACCGTGGGCACACCAGCGCGGAGGCCGGCAGCGGTGGTGCCAGAGCCCGCATGGTGCGCGACTACCGCCATCCTCGGAAACAGCCACTCGTGCGGGACTGCGCCGATGCCGATCGCATCATCGTCCGAGAGGTCCCCCGCACCCTGCAGCACCGCCCTGACGCCCGCCCGTCTGATGGCCTCAAGAACGAAACCGGCCTCCAGCGCAGCGCTGCTTCCAAACCCGACAAACACCGGCGGCGGCCCTGCGGACAGAAAGTCCGCCAGTTCCGCGGACGGACTCCATTCCGGCTCGGGCACCGGCCACCAGTAGCCCGCCATGACCAACCCAGGACGCCAGTCCGCCGGTCGCCGTAGAACTGTGGGGCTGATCCCATGGAGGACCGTGCTGTTCGCCATGGCTCGACGTCGCTCGGCAGCTTGGCGTGACAGCTTCGGCAGGCCCAACTCGTGGCGAAGCCTTGCAGTCGGGGCGTCGTAGGGGGCAGGTCCGGCCAGGACCCGCTCGCCAATAATCCGGTTGCCCAGCCTACCCAGGTTCCGGGCGGACCCCAGCAGCACAGGAGGGTAGTCTGCGCTGGGTTCCACCGGCTGCAGATGCGTGCCCACTGCTGGAATTCCAACCGCTTCAGCGACGTCGTAGGCATATGGCGCCACGGAATTGGCCAGGATGACATCCGCACCCGCTTCAACCGCAGCCAGGGTCCCGGTGGCCGCTTGATCCATGTACTCGCTGAGCTCCCGCCAGGTGGTGAGCATGCCGCCGGACGACTTCGCTCCACCCGGTGTGACACGCTTGATGATCCTGCCAAGGTCGCCGGGAAGAGGACGATACTCACACCCGGACCTGACCACGAGGTGCGCGTACGCGGAGTTGGCAGCGATGGACACCTCGTAGCCCAGCTTTTGCAGACGACTGCCGAGCCCTGCCATGGGGGCGACATCTCCCCGCGTCCCCGGACAAATCATCAATACTCGCACGCACCCCTCCTTTGCAGTTCTTGTGCCCATACTCTCCATAGCCACCCTAAGGGCACACCGGCACACAAAACTCGGGGCACCAACGCACTCGGGGGGACCAACACAAATGCCCCGCCCACTCCTTGCGGAATGGACGGGGCAGTTGGCTTACGTTGCGCACGCCTTATGCGGTAGGAGCAATCTCCGGGATCCGCGGCTTGGCGTTGCCTGCAAACGTGAACTTGGCGTCGTCGCCTTCGCCGTCCACATCCACCACAACGATGTCACCGGAGTGCAATTCGCCGAAGAGGATCTTCTCGGAGAGCTGGTCCTCGATCTCGCGCTGGATGGTACGGCGCAGCGGCCGGGCACCCATTGCGGGATCGTAGCCACGAGTGGCCAGAAGAACCTTTGCTGCCGTGGTGAGCTCGATGCCCATGTCCTTGTCCTTGAGGCGACGCTCCAGGCGGGTAACGAACATGTCCACGATCTCGATGATCTCGTCCTGGGTGAGCTGCGGGAACACCACGACGTCGTCAACACGGTTGAGGAACTCGGGGCGGAAGTGCTGCTTGAGCTCCTCCGTGACCCGGGCGCGCATCCGGTTGTAACCGGTCTGGGTATCCGTGCCGGACTGGAAGCCGGTAGCGACGCTCTTTGAGATGTCGCGGGTACCCAGGTTGGTGGTCATGATGATCACGGTGTTCTTGAAGTCCACCACGCGGCCCTGGGAGTCGGTCAGTCGGCCATCTTCCAGGATCTGCAGGAGCGAGTTGAAGAGGTCCGCGTGGGCCTTCTCAACTTCGTCGAACAGGACCACGGAGAACGGACGCCTGCGGACCTTCTCGGTCAGCTGGCCGCCTTCTTCGTAGCCGACATAGCCCGGAGGTGCACCGAAGAGTCGCGAAACCGTGTGCTTCTCGGAGTACTCGGACATGTCCAGCGTGATGAGGGCATCCTCTTCACCGAACAGGAACTCGGCAAGGGCCTTGGCGAGCTCGGTCTTGCCGACACCCGTAGGCCCGGCGAAGATGAACGAGCCACCGGGACGCTTGGGGTCCTTCAGGCCTGCACGCGTGCGGCGGATAGCCTGCGACAGGGCCTTGATGGCCTCGTCCTGGCCGACGACCCGCTTGTGCAGCTCGTCTTCCATCTTGAGGAGCCGTGAAGACTCTTCCTCGGTGAGCTTGAAGACAGGGATGCCGGTGGAGTTCGCTAGAACCTCGGCGATCAGGTCTTCATCAACCTCGGAGATGTCATCCATGCCGCCGGACTTCCAGTTGCGTTCCTTCTCAGCGCGTTCGGCAATGAGCTTCTGCTCTTTGTCGCGCAGCGAAGCGGCACCCTCAAAGTCCTGGGCATCGATGGCGGATTCCTTCTCCATCTTGACGTCGGCAATGCGCTCGTCCATGGCCTTGAGCTCCGGCGGAGCGGTCATGCGGCGGATACGCAGGCGTGCACCGGCTTCATCGATGAGGTCGATTGCCTTGTCCGGCAGGAAGCGGTCCGAAATGTAGCGTTCGGCCAGCTGCGCGGCTGAGGCGAGGGCGCCGTCGGTAATCGTTACGCGGTGGTGTGCCTCGTAGCGGTCCCGGAGGCCCTTCAGGATCTCGATCGCGTGAGCCACGGAAGGCTCCTTGACCTGGATCGGCTGGAAGCGGCGCTCAAGAGCGGCATCCTTCTCAATGTGCTTGCGGTACTCATCCAGGGTGGTGGCACCAATGGTCTGGAGTTCACCGCGGGCAAGCATCGGCTTCAGGATGGATGCGGCATCGATGGCGCCTTCAGCAGCACCCGCACCAACGAGGGTGTGGATCTCGTCAATGAAGAGGATGATGTCGCCGCGTGTGCGGATCTCCTTGAGGACCTTCTTCAGGCGCTCTTCGAAGTCGCCACGGTAGCGCGAGCCGGCAACCAGTGAACCAAGGTCCAGCGTGTACAGCTGCTTGTCCTTGATGGTCTCCGGGACGTCGCCGCGGACAATCGCCTGGGCGAGGCCCTCGACGACGGCAGTCTTACCGACGCCGGGCTCACCGATGAGCACTGGGTTGTTCTTGGTACGGCGGGAGAGGACCTGCATGACGCGTTCCATCTCCTGCTCGCGGCCGATCACGGGATCGAGCTTGTTCTCGCGGGCAGCCTGGGTGAGGTTGCGTCCGAACTGGTCCAGCACCACCGAACCGGCGGGGGTTCCCTCCGGCTGGCCCTGGCTGGAGCCCGAACCGGCAGCTTCCTTGCCCTGGTAACCGGAGAGCAGCTGGATGACCTGCTGACGGACGCGGTTAAGGTCCGCGCCGAGCTTGACCAGCACCTGGGCAGCAACGCCTTCGCCCTCACGGATGAGGCCGAGCAGGATGTGCTCGGTTCCGATGTAATTGTGGCCGAGCTGCAGTGCTTCGCGGAGCGAAAGCTCAAGCACCTTCTTGGCGCGCGGGGTGAAGGGGATGTGTCCGGACGGAGCCTGCTGGCCCTGGCCGATGATCTCCTGCACCTGTTCGCGGACGCCATCGAGCGAAATGCTCAGGGATTCAAGCGCCTTGGCGGCAACGCCTTCACCCTCGTGGATCAGACCCAAGAGGATGTGCTCGGTACCAATGTAATTGTGGTTGAGCATCCTTGCCTCTTCTTGGGCAAGGACAACCACGCGACGGGCACGGTCCGTAAATCTCTCAAACATTTCGCCACACTCCTAGCTACGACGTACTTTGATGCTACGTGCCGAAGCCCGACTTTTGGAGCGTGTTCGCCACAGGGGAAACATGACGCCCAGCGGAATAAACCTGGCACCCCCTTCGCGGTTGGCAGGCCCGCCCGCGATACGCCCGTCCCACGCCCGTTCCGGCCTCCGGAAGCTCGTGGTCAGCCACCCAGAACAGGGGTAGGGCGACGAACGCAGCCGCCGGCTTTGAGCACGCGCTTTGACCAGTAGTTTTGACCAGTTCCAAAAGGCCGGATAATCCCCACTGTAGGCACCGGAACGATTCACGAAATATCCCTAGGCCTTGTTCAGGCATCCCCTCGGAAGGCCCGGCAACAAACCATGGGCTTAAAAACCTAATGCCCCGGCAGAAGCTGCCGGGGCATTGAAGGCGGGTGAATCAGGAATTGGCCTTCTGGTACGCTTCCTGAATTTCAGCCTGAATGCGTCCACGGCTGTTTACGGTGTAACCGTTGTCACGAGCCCATTGACGGATCTGCGCTGAATCCTGGTTTCGCGTGGCGGTTGCACGGCCACGTGTTGCACGGCCCGAGGAGGTCTTCCTGGCTTTGGCTACGTAAGGCTCCAGTGCTTTGCGCAAAGATTCTGCGTTAGCCGTGGACAAGTCCATCTCGTAGCTAACACCGTCCAGCCCGAAACGGACAGTTTCGTCCGCTGACCCTTCATCCAGGTCATCGACGAGGATGATTTTAACTTTCTGTGCCATGAGTAGCCTCTCTTTTGGAGGGTTGGATAATCAGAAATTTGAGGGTTCCTATTCCTGATTATCGTTCACGTCAAGCACACACGTCAAAGGCACATTTGGGTTTCCTGCTAAGGCCACCCAATTTGCAGGCTATTTAGCTGCCGGGCCTTCACCCTCGGGGCCGGAATTCCGCAAATTGGCCTCCGCTTGGGCGCGGGCTTCCGCCTGCCGCTCGGATTTGTCCGCATTGAAGATGGACTTCATGGCGAACCAGAAGATCAAACCAACAACGATCGATGGCGCCAGGACTGCGATGTATTCCATGATCAGTGTCCTTCGGGCTTGAGCAAGGGGAACAGAATGGTTTCGCGGATACCTGCGCCGGTGAACAACATGACGAGGCGATCGATGCCGAGCCCGATACCACCCATGGGCGGGGCACCGTATTCAAGGGCGCGAAGGAAGTCTTCGTCGAGTTGCATGGCTTCTACGTCGCCAGCAGCAGACCGGCGTGACTGCTCCGTAAGCCGTTCGCGCTGGATAACGGGGTCAATGAGTTCGGAGAAGGCCGTGCCGCGCTCCATGCCCCCGATAATCAGGTCCCATGCCTCGATGAGCCGGCCGTCTTCGCGGTGCGGACGCGCAAGCGGCTGAGCGGACGGCGGGTAGTTGTAAACGAAAGTCGGGTTCAGCAGTGTGGGTTCCACGATCTCGCCAAAGAGCTCAACCACGATCTTCTCCGCGTCCCACTGCGGGTCCACCTTGATCTCGTGCTTGGCAGCAATGGCCAGCAGTTCCTCCACTGTGGTGTCGGGAGTGACTTCAACGCCAACCGCTTCAGAAAGCCCGGGGTATACCGCAACCCAAGCCCATTCGCCGTCGAGGTTGATCTCGCCTGCATCCGTCTGGATGGTACGGGTGCCAACCACGTCCGCCACGTTCAGGATGATTTCCTTCATGCGCTCGGCCATGACGAACTGGTCAGCCCAGGCTTCGTAGCACTCAAGGGTGGTGAATTCGGGGCTGTGCGTGGAATCGACGCCTTCGTTACGGAAAACGCGGCCCATGTCGTAGACGCGGTCGATGCCACCCACTACCGCGCGCTTCAGGAAGAGTTCCGTGGCGATGCGCAGGGTCATCTTCTGATCGAACGCGTTCATGTGCGTCTCGAACGGACGGGCCGTAGCACCACCGTGGACCAGCTGCAGGATGGGGGTCTCCACCTCGACGTAGCCGTGGCGGTCAAGGGTGTCGCGGACAGACCGCGTGATGGCAGCACGCTTGTAGACCATCTCGCGCGCTTCATCGCGGACTATGAGGTCCACATAGCGCTGGCGAACACGGGTTTCTTCGTTAAGCTCCGCGTGCAGGACCGGGAGCGGGCGCAGTGCCTTGGAGGCCATGGACCAGGAATCGGCCATGACGGAGAGTTCACCGCGGCGGGAGGAAATGACCTCGCCCTTGATGAATACGTGGTCTCCAAGGTCAACCAGGGCCTTCCAATCGGCCAGCGCTTCCTCGCCCACATTGGCCAGGCTCAGCATTGCCTGGAGACGAACGCCCTTGCCGTCTGCCCCACCTTCCTGGAGGGTAGCAAAGCAGAGCTTGCCCGTGTTTCGTACGAACACGACGCGGCCGGTGACGCCCACGATGTCACCAGTGGTTTCGTCGGCTTCCAGGTGCGCATACTTTTCGCGGATCTCACTCAAGGAATGCGTCCGCTCAACGCCCACAGGATAGGCCTCTGTGCCACGTTCGATCAGCTTGGAGCGCTTGTCCATACGGATACGCATCTGCTCGCTGGCGTCGGTGGGCTCTGCGGAGGTGTTAAGGGCTGGGGTGTTTGCGGAAGTCACAGTCCTTAAGTTTACCGCTCATTATGGGCCTCTATTTCCGGGACATAGACTCGGGCTGTGGAGACGTGGACAGTTGAAACGGACGACGGCGGCGGCCAGCTTGAAGTGCACACGTTCCGGCCGGCGTCGAAAGCCTCGATTCCCGGTTCGCACGCACCTGCGGAACCGTCCGGCGTCGTCGTGGTCCATGGGACTTTGGTGACCGATTCTTTGTACTGGCCCTTCGCGCGGACCTTGAGCCTCATGCTGCGGCGACCAGTCCATTGCTACAACCGGCGAGGCCGCGGCCGTTCGGCGCCACAGCCGCCGGGATACTCCGCCGGCACCGAGATCGCGGACCTCCAGGCGGTGATGCGGAGCACCGGTTCAACGGATGTCGTGGCGCACAGCTATGGCGGTTTCGTGGCACTGCAGGCTGCTCGCAGCACGGAGATCAACCGCTTGGTCACCTACGATGCTGCTGTCTCGTTATCAGGAAATCTCCATGGCCGGTGGCGTCCGGAATTGGAAGTCGCAGTTAGCGCAGGCCAGCTGGACCACGCGTGGGCCCATCTGGTGCAGGGTTTGGGAACTGCCGGTCCCATCTCATATCTGCCCATGGGGGCATTACGGATGCTGAGCGTCCTCTCAGCACAGACCCGGCTGGGTTCGGAGATGCGCTCCCTGTTGCCCACCGCCGTCGCCGAAATGCGGGCGGTCCTCGACGCCGACGCGCATCTTCACGATTTCACCTCGCTCGCAACCCCAACACTCATGCTGAGCGGAGGTTGGAGCCCGTCCTACTTCGCCGAAACAGGCCGCACCCTTGCCGGAGCGGTCCCCGTCATCGACTTCGCCATTGTGCCCCTGCAATTCCATGAAGGGCCCCTTCGGCCAGGCAGGCGGCTTGCAGCCCGAATCGCCCGCTTCCTTTCTGCCGACCCGGCACCCGCTGACGGCGCGCCCTAGGATGAACCGGTGAGGGAACGCGACATCAGAACGCACGACGGCGGCAAACTCGCCTTGTACAGCTACGGCGCGGAAGACGCACCCGGGGAGCGCCGTGTGGTCCTGATCGGCGGCGCATTCCTCACAGCCCTGATCTATCGGCCCTTTTCCGTCGCCCTCGCGAAGGGCCTCGGCGATGGGTGGGCCGTGGACGTCTACGACCGCAGGGGCCGCGGCAACTCCAGCGATCAACCACACAACTACTCCATGGTCACGGAAATTGCGGACGTGCGAACCATCATGGACGCCACCGATGCGAGGAACATCCTCGGGCACAGCCTGGGCGGGTCGGTGGCCCTCAACGCTGCGCAGGCGTTTGCCGGCACGCAGCACCAACCGGACAGGCTTGCCGTGTACGACGCCGCCGTGAACATCGATGGAAGCATGGATACGGATTGGATGGCCGGCTTCGAGGACTCCGTGAACAAGGGCAATATCAACCTCGCCCTTGCCCGCATGAAGCGGGGCATGCATCCGGGAAGTGCCTTGGCCCGGATCCCTGAACCCGTGCTGGTGGGCCTCATGGCCGTGGTTTCGCGGACCAAAGTCAACACGATGTTCCGTGAACTCCTGCCATCCGGCGTCGGAGAACTCAAAGCTGCCTTCGACGCCACGGAAACTCCGCGCGATTTCTCCGTTCTACCTCCCAGCACCCACTTCATGGTGGGCAAGAAGAGCCCGCAGTACTACAAGGTAACTGCAGCTCGCTTGCACGCCGCTGTGCCCGGAAGCACCCTTGAGATATCGCCAAAAGGCTTCCATGGCTCCGTTCCAGCCGCCGTGAAGGAACTCGTGAGGGACATCTCGGATTACTTCAAAAGCTGATTGTTGTCCACATAGCGTCCAGCATGCTGCCGGCGCTCAGGTGGCTCCGTTAGGCTCAAGACATGACGCGCGAGATCATCACCACAACGGACGGCGGACACCTCGAAGTATTGACTACGGGCGGTGGCCTGGCAGCTGCAGGCTCGGGTGTCGTCGTCGTGCCTGCCTCAATGGTGACAGCCTCCGATTACACACGTTTCGCACAGAAACTGAGTGAGTCCCTTGGCCGGCCTGTCCATACCTTTAACCGCCGTGGACGCGGTGAATCCTCTCCGCAGCCCGAGGACTACACCCTCGAAGCCGACATCCGGGATCTTGACTCTGTCATGAAACACACGTCCAGCACGGACGTTTTCGGGCACAGCTTCGGCGGCGCCGTCGCACTGCATGCGGCGCGGACCTTACCGGTTGAGCGACTCGCAGTTTACGATCCCGCCGTCTCGGTCAACCACAGCGTCAAAGCCGATTGGACGCCGGAATATGAACGCGCGACGGCGGCAGGAGACTACGATCGCGGCCTCGCCGTACTCATCAAGGGAGTAGAGACCGGTGGGGCCTTCGCTCGCATGCCCCTATCCATGTTGACACTCGCCAACAAGCTGACCGCAGGAACACCCATGGGCAAGCAGATGCGGGAACTGATGACGTGCGGAGTCCGCGAAATCAAGGCTGTGATAGCTGCGGATATGCCCGCAGAGCCATTCCTGGAGCTGCCCCTTGAAACGCTGATCGTGGTCGGCGAGAAAAGCCCCGCATACTTCGGTGTGGCATGCGGCCAGATCCACGACGTCCTATCCGGCTCGAGTTACACCATCCTCCCTGGGTTCGGGCACGATGGCCCCAACAAGGCGCCCGACAAGCTCATCGCAGAATTGTCTGAGTTCTTCTCGGGCTAAGGAGTTTCACACCAGCGTAGGCTTGCCCACGTTGGTGTGTTTGACGGTCGTTTAAATGTGGGAGACCCCCCGACCCGGTGTGGGTTGGGGGGTCTCGACCTAATGTGTGTCCGGCGGTGTCCTACTCTCCCACACCCTCCCGGGTGCAGTACCATCGGCGCTGTGGGTCTTAGCTTCCGGGTTC